>JBBQWD010000121.1:0-5227 GCA_038210945.1 Gemmatimonadales bacterium | reverse complement strand
ATACGAGCTGCTCAAGGAGTACGAGATCTTTGGCGGAATACTCTTTTCGTTTCTATCCCGCGTAGTCGACGGCATCGAGGAGCCGTGCAGCCGAGGCGAGCTGCTCGCGTGCGCGCACCGGCTTTTTCTGGCGGTCGCGCTGATTCAGCAGGCGACCTTGACTCATTATCTGAGCCTGGTCAAAGAACGGCTGAGCGAGCGTGATCAGCGTCTGCGCGGATTCAATCGGGCTCTGAGCCACGAGCTGAGAAATCTGATTGGAACGATCTCAGGGGCGGCGGAGATCCTGGAGATGGGTACGGTCTCGGAAGAGCAGCAGCGGACCATGACGTCGATGATTCTCCGCAACAGCACGAACATGAAGGTGACGCTCGAGAATCTCATGGAGCTTTCGCGGCTCGACGAGGATGCGCGCCAGTCACGTCACGTCCTTTTGCCCGAAGCGGCGGCCGAGGCCGCACGACAGCTACGTGAGTCGGCCCGCGCCCACGGCGTCGAGATCAAACTGGCGAAGGACTTGCCGCCGATCAACGTCAGTGCCGCTGCGTTCGAGCTGTGCCTGTCGAATCTTCTGGCGAACGCAATCAAGTACTCCGACCCGGCCAAGGAGAGGCGGTGGGTAGAGGTTTGCGCCCGGGTGAGCACCGCTGCTGAGGGCGCGCAATCCGAGACGGTGGTCGAGGTACGCGACAACGGCCTCGGCGTCCCGGAAGAAAAGCGCAAGCACCTTTTCGAGCGGTATTTCCGCGCCCACGAGGACGTCAACCGTGATATCGCTGGAACAGGACTCGGTCTGAGTATCGTACGCGACACAGTCACCGCGCTTGGGGGAAGAGCGTGGGCTGAGTTTCTAGAGGATGGCACCGCTTTCTTCTTCACCATGCCGAGTCGCAGAGCCGAGGACGCAACGGCCGAGTTTGCAGTTCCGGCTGCTACCGGATCGGCCGATCGAACCGCAAAGGATTCGGCGCGCTGAAGCTGAAGTGCCACCACTCCTGGTCGTAGTTCGCGAATCCTTCGCGCTCCATTGCGACCTTGAGCTTCTGCCTGTTGGCCGCTGCTCCCCCTGACGCGTTCGCTGTGTGAGCTGCCGCTGAGAACGTGTCGAAGGGCGTGCCCATCTCGAGCTCTCTCCCCGACGCGTTATCGATCACCGTGAGATCGACGGCCAGCCCGAGGTTGTGGCGCGAGCGGCTGGCGATGTAGCCGTCCTTCAGGAGATCGGGCCGGTGTACACGCTCCGTCCAATCAACCATGGCCAATGTCGCCCGAACGGGACGATACGCGTCGAAGATCTTTATCCCGAGCCCCTGATTCCGTAGAGCGCGCTGGACGCGCGCGAGTGCGGCCGCGGCTTCCTTACGCAGATAGGCACGATTCGCCAGGTACCCGGGCAGCGGCGCGCCAGTAAAGTTGTTCGGCGTCGCGTATCGCATCTCTACGACTATCGTTGTATCGAGAGCTCGTACCTCCGCGAGGAGCGTGTCCGCCACCGCATCGGGGGCAACCGCGGTTTCCTCGGTGTTGACGGACGGCGATGCAGTTCGCGCGGCCGGTCGCTGTACGGGGAGACAGCCGCACAGAGCGATTAGCGCGGCGGCCGCGTGGCGGCGGGCATTGGGCATCCGTCAAGATATGATCGCGGTGCGGCGTAGTTAAGTCACCACCGGCGGAAACCAGATGCTGACGGGCGCCGTACTGGATGATGCAGCGCGGATCCAAACCATTATTTTGGGTTCGCTGTCAAATGCATATCGCCCGCCCCTTCCCGCCCGAGCGCCCGTGAATCCGTTGAACCGTCTCGCCATTCTATTGATCGTCGTTTGCGCTCGTGCGTTGCCGGGGCAGAGTGACCCCGCGGCAACCCACGCCGGGACCACCCGGCCAACGCCGGTGGTCTCGGCGGCCCCTCTGACGGGCTCGATCAACCTGGACGGAAAGCTCGACGAGCCGGCGTGGGCCGGCGCATCGCCAGTGACGTCGTTCACACAGATCGATCCCGCGGAGGGCGAGCCGGCTACGGAAAAGACCGAGGTGAGAGTGCTTGTTGGTCCCGACGCGCTCTACATTGGCGCCAGGCTATACGAGTCGGATCCCCGGAGCATTCGTCGACGCATCTCCAGGCGTGATGAGTCGGTCGACGGCGACGTCTTCGCTTTGACGCTCGATTCAAGGCATGACCACCTGACCGGCTATTACTTTCGCGTCACTGCCGGGGGCGCAATGCGGGACGCCGTAGCCGGAGGGCCGAACGGGCTCGACCTCTCGTGGGATGCGGTGTGGGACGCGGCAGTGTTCACCGACTCGCTCGGGTGGTCCACCGAAATTCGAATTCCCTTTTCCCAGCTGCCCTACAATCGCGGAGATCGCGTGTGGGGAATCCAGTTCGAGCGTTACAGGTGGAACAAGCAGGAGCAGGACCTCTTCGCGTTTACACCCAAGAAAGAAGTCGGCGGCGTGGCGAGATACGGACATCTAATCGGGCTGGGCGACCTTCCGGCGCCGAGCCGCGTGGAGCTCACTCCATACGTCAGCACCCGTGCGGAGTATTTGGACGTTCCGCCCGGGAATCCCTTTCGTGATGGAACGGACTACTTCGCCTCCACCGGTGTCGATCTCAAGTACCGGCTTACGAGCAGCATGACGATGAGCGCGACGATCAATCCCGATTTCGGGCAGGTCGAAGTGGACCCGGCCGTCGTCAACCTCACCGCATTCGAGACTTTTTTCCCCGAGAAGCGGCCCTTCTTCGTCGAGGGTCGAGAGCTCTTTCGCTTCGGCGATATCCGCACGTTCAACAGTTACGGATCACCGACCTACTTTTTCTCGAGGCGAATAGGAAGGCAGCCGCAGCGAGACATTGGCGGACCCGGTATCGCATTCATCGATGCGCCGCAGCAAACTACGATTGCAACCGCGGTCAAGCTCACCGGAAAGACGCGCAGTGGCTGGTCGACCGGTGTTCTCGACGCGGTAACGGCGCGCGAGAGGGCCGACTTTGCCGACGCGTCGGGTGTACGCGGCCGCTCGGAAGTCGAGCCGCTGTCCAACTATTTCGTAGGGCGTCTCCGCCGCGAGATGCGCGAGGGAAATACCGTCGTCGGAAGTATGCTGACCGCCGTCAACCGTGATCTTCACGATCCGTCCCTGCGGAATCTGCTGCGCTCGAGCGCGTACGTCGGGGGTCTGGACCTCAATCATTCATGGAACAATCGTGACTGGGCCTTCGACGCGTCGCTGGCCGGCAGTCAGGTGCACGGGCTGAGCAGCGTCATCGCGGCGACACAGCAATCGAGCGCGCGCTATTTCCAGCGGCCAGATGCAAAGAGCTTTCGCTTCGATCCGAACCGCACCAGCCTGTCGGGCCTGGCAGGCCAAGCGGCACTCATCAAGAGTGGTGGACTTCATTGGGGAGGAAACCTCGCGTATCAGTTCTCCAGTCCAGGACTGGAGGTCAACGACCTCGGCTTCCAGTCGCAAACTGACCGCCGCGCGGTATCGACGGATTTACACTATTCGGAGAACAAGCCGAGCCGGTTGCTGCGCAGCTGGGTCGTCGAGGGCTTCACCAATCAGGCGTGGAACTACGACGGTGACATCACTTTCAACAACTACGCGGCATTCGCGCAGGGCATTTTCAATAACTTTTCCGGCTTGTTCGTGCGCGCGGACTACAGCGCCGAGGGCTTTGACGATCGATTGACCCGTGGGGGACCAGTCGCCCGCCAACCCCGATCGATCGCTACCGACGTCAGCTTTTCCAGTGACCGGCGCAAAGTGTACTCAGCGTCGATTGAATGGTATCGAAGCAAGGACGTGGAAGACCAGCTGGCGCAGAGCTACAGCCTTCAGTTGGCGGTACAGCCCAAACCCGGCGTGAAGTTCAGCTTCGAGCCCAACCTGCAGAAGTCACACTCGCTCGCTCAGTGGGTAACAACCTCCGGTGACGCGCTCGCGACGCGCACATATGGCAGTCGCTTCGTATTTGCGACCATCGACCAGACCACGCTCGCGCTCGTAACGCGAGCCGACTGGACTTTCACGCCCAAAGCGTCGCTCCAGATTTATCTGCAGCCGCTGATATCAGCGGGAGATTTTTCGGAATTCAAGGAGCTCCGCGCGCCGCGGACCTTTGATTTCGACGTCTACGGTCGGGACGTCGGCACAGTCACCAAGACGGGTGGCGCATACACGATCGACCCGGATGGAAACGCGCTGACCCCTAATACGATTCAAATCCCGGATCCGAATTTCAATTTCCGCTCGCTGCGCGGGAACGCCGTCATGCGTTGGGAGTATCGGCCGGGCTCAGCGCTCTTCTTCGTCTGGCAGCAGCAGCGCGTCGGCAGCGAAGCGTTCGGGGACTTCGACTTCAACAGAGATATCCGCGGACTTGTCCGGCAGCACCCCGACAACGTCTTCACCATCAAAGCCACTTACTACCTGTCCTACTAGCGCCGGCGGGGATTCCGCATTCCGCGCCGGCGGCGACATATTGGCGGATGCCAAGCTCCGACGCGATAAGCCCTTCTTCAGTCGCGCGCGCCGCTCCGAGTGGCCACCGCGCCGCCGTTCTCGCCAGCTTCCTCGGCTGGACGCTCGATGCATTCGACTTCTTCCTCGTCGTGTTCTCGCTCACGGCGATCGCGAAGGAGTTCCACAAGACCGACGCCCAGATCGCGCTGACGATCACGGTGACGCTGGCGTTCAGGCCAATAGGCGCATTCATATTCGGCTTGATGGCGGACCGGTACGGCCGGAAGCTCCCGCTCATGATCGACCTCGTGTTCTTCTCGATCGTCGAAGTCGCGTCGGGGCTCGCGCCGAATTACGCAACGTTCTTCGTCCTGAGGGCGCTGTTCGGAATCGGCATGGGCGGCGAGTGGGGCGTCGGAGCATCGCTCGCCATGGAAAAAGCGCCGAAGGGGCGACGCGGCGTTCTCTCTGGCTTGTTGCAGGAGGGCTATGCGACCGGATATCTGCTCGCCGCGGTTTGCTACTTCTTTGTGTTTCCGCGCTGGGGTTGGAGGCCGATGTTCTTCATTGGGGGACTGCCGGCCCTGCTTGCCCTCTTTGTTCGATTCCGGGTCGAGGAATCCGAGGTTTGGCAGCGCACGAAGCACAAGGATTGGAGCAGCCTCGGCCGGGCGATAGTCTCGCACTGGAAATTATTTCTCTATCTGACTCTCCTCATGGCGGGAATGAACTTCGTCTCCCACGGGACGCA
>JBBQWD010000120.1:0-5267 GCA_038210945.1 Gemmatimonadales bacterium | reverse complement strand
GACTTCCTCGCCAAAAGCTCACTTGCCACATCGAAGCTCATGGTCGCGTTTCCAAACGACGACGACTTCGTGTTCTTCCACGTTCCGCAGGAAGATACGCCCGCCGCCACCGATCAGGAGATCACGGAGCTGACCGCGGGGCTGAAGGAGACCGTCTCGGCGGAGATCGAGCGCGTACACGGGGAGGACATCGCCGCCCTGTTCGACATTTTCGTCGGGCGCTCGCTCGTCATCTACAACCCGAAGCTCCGGCTCGAACGGCAGATCTACCGCGGGATTCGTGAAGCCGCCAACGCTTCCAAGAGCCTAGAGCACCGCGAGGAGGCCAAGAAGCTGGGCGATCTCCGGGAGACACTGCGCAACCGCGGCCTCTACATCGAGTACCATCCCATCGTCGTCACCGACACCGAGAAGGTCTTCGGCTACGAGGCGCTGGCGCGCGGCACCATGCGCAGCATGCGGAGCCCAGAGGTGATGTTCGAGATCGCCGCCCAGTCGGATCTGATCTGGGATCTGAGCCGCCTGTGCCGGGAGCGCGCGATCGAGGGGATGGGCAAGCTTCTCAAAGACGGTGAGCTTCTGTTCATGAACGTGGACCCGGCGGATTTCGCCGATCCGTCATTCGACGTGAAAACGCTCAACGTCAAGGATCCGACACGCGTCGTCATCGAGATTACCGAGAGAACCGCGATCAAGGACTACCCGAAGTTCCGTGGCCGATTGAAAGAGTTCCGCGACCACGGATACCGCTTCGCTGTCGACGACGCGGGAAGCGGCTACGCGGGCCTCGGCTCCATCGCGAACCTCGAGCCGGACTTCATCAAGCTCGATATGTCGCTGATCAACTGCATCGACCAAAACTTCATCAAGCAGAACCTGGTGGAGACAATGGTGCGCTTCGCGAACGAGCACGGCGCGATGGTCATCGCCGAGGGAGTAGAGCGCAAGGAAGAATACGACATGGTGAAGTCGCTTGGCGTTCATCTCGTCCAGGGCTTCTTCGTCCACAAACCGAGCACGAGCGCAGTCGGCTATCGAACGCCCATCCACCCCGCGCCCGCGCCGGTCATCACCGAAGAAGCAAAGCGCTGACGAGCGCGAAAGACCGCTCGGCTGCTCCACGCCCTTTCTGAACCATCGCGCGCGCAGCAGCACCGGCGGCATCGCGAGCTGGAACCGAGCCGAGCCACTCCGCTAGTCGAAGAGATAGGTCCGCCACTTCCGAGATTTCGGCGCCGCCACCAGCGGCGATGAGCAACCCCGCGTCGCGACTCTTTTCGTTGCGCGGCCCGAACAACACGGGACTCCCGAACGCCGCGGGCTCCAGCACCGAATGCAGCCCGGCCGACTGGAACCCGCCCCCGATGTAGGCGACATCGCCGAGCGCATAGAGGTCGCCGAGAATCCCGTAGCGATCGACGAGAACCACATCGGCCTCCGGCGCATCCTCCTTCTCGACGCGCGCGAGCGTGAGGCCGCCGGCCCGGGCCCAGTCCTCGATCGGCCGAAAATGGGAATCAGTCGCTTCGTGTGGGGCGATGATGAGGCGCGCATCGGGAATCTTGTCGCGGATCCTGGCCCACGCCGGAAGGAGATTCTCCTCGTCAGTCGGCCAGGTCGAGCCGGCAACTAGCGTGGGCCGCGCGGAGCGAAGCGATTGCACCAGCGGAGATGCCGGCCGCTGTGCGCGCGACCAGACCTGATCGTAACGCGTGTCTCCCGTCACGCTGATCCTGTCGCCGCGGACGCCCTGCTCGCGAAGCCGCTCTGCATCCTTTTCGTCGATCGCGCCGACGCGATCGATCAAGCGATACGCGTCGCCGAGGAGCGCACGTCCCCACAGGCCACGCCTGCCGGAGGATTCGGGAAGGGTGGCGCTGATGACTGCCACTGGCACTCGCGCCGCGGCGGCACGCTCGGTGAGCGCCGGCCAGACATCGAGCTTGCTGAACACCAGGGCGCTCGGCCGCAGCGCCAAGAGTATTGCGTTGGCGTCGTCGAAGGTGTCGAAGGGCAGGTAATCAACAAAGTCAGCGCCAAATGAGCCGGCAAACTTCTCGGCGCTCGGAGAGTAGAAGGTATAGGCGATCTGCACGTCCGGGCGTTGCGAGCGTACGAGCTTGATGACGGGCAGTGCCTGAAGGCCTTCGCCGACCGAAGGTGCGTGGAACCACACGAGAGGTCGTGAAGGATCGCGGCCGCGCGCGCCCCACTGGGTGTAGCGCTTAACGATGTCGCGCCGGGCGCCCAGTCCGCGCCGGAACTTGGAATCGCCGGCAGGCACGGCGCGGGCGAGTGCGTTCGCAATCGCCCCCGCGACAGCATAAGGAACTCGCAGCAGCGAATTCACGGGAGCGAATTCACAGCGGTGTTGTTCTGGAGCCTACGGTGTCGGCTTCTTGCTCTTCGCGAGCGCGGAATCGATCGCGCTGCGCAGATTCTCGATGGGCTGAGTGCCGACGAGGAGCTTGTCGCCGATCATGAAGCTTGGCGTGGACGCCGCACCCGCGACGCGGGCTCGATCCTGGTCGGCCATTATCAGCGGCGTCATCTTTCGCGATTGGACGCACTGCCGCCAGCGCGCGACATCGACACCGGCACCTCGAGCGAGCGACTCAAAGAAGGCGGCAGGCGCCGGCAACGTCTCCCACTTCGCCTGGTTGGTGAAGAGAGCATCGTGCATCTCCCAGAACTTTCCCTGCACGCCGGCGCACATCGCTGCCTCGGCCGCCGGCAGTGCGTAGGTGTGCTGCGCGAGCGGAAAATTGACGTACGCGAGCCGTACCTTGCCGGTCTTCACGAATTCGTCGCGCAGCTTCTGATACGTCTCTTCGTGCCATTGCCTGCAGAACGGACATTGGAAGTCGCTGACTTCTATCACCCAAACTTTGGCCGTCGGGCTTCCCTGAATTCTGGCCAGGTCGGCCTTCACGTCGTCGGAATCCTTCTGAATCGCCGGGACTGCGACGGTCGGCGTATCGCTTCGCTTCGTAGCAGCGCTCTCTGCGCTCTGGTTCGATCCATTGGCGCGAGCGCAGGCTAGCACGAGCGTGAGGGCGCTGAGTGCGCGGACGCGGTTGACTTGAGAGGAAATCATCTGCTAAATAGACCTCCTGCCAAACCATGAAATCAAGGGAGAGTAGATCTTTACCCCTGTACTGATGGGCTTTTCCTCGACTGCGACTCTGATCACAGCTCTGCGCGCGGTCTCCGTCTTCCTCCTGCAAGGCTTCCAGATTCCGGCCCCGATGGGGGTCGTAAACGATTACGCCGATGTAATTAAGCCCGACGCCGAGGCGCGCATCGAGCGGATCGCCGAGGATGTGCGGTCGAAATCGAGGGGCGAAATCGCAGTCGTGACGCTTCCCGACATCGGCACACGCGACGTCCAGGAAATCGCCCTACAGATCGGACGCCAATGGAAGGTTGGCAAAATTGGCGATCCCGGCGACCCGACGAGAAACGCGGGTGCGGTGATCCTTCTCATTCCGAAAGAAACGAGCAGGGACGGTCGAGGCCACTGCTTTATCGCGACGGGCCGCGGTGCCGAAGGATTCATCACCGATGGTGACGCCGGGGACATTTGCCGGCAGGCAACGTCGGCATTCGCGGCGCGCGACTATAGCACTGGCCTCGAGCTCGTCACGCTGAGAACCGCCGAGCGATTCGCGAAGGAGTTCAACTTTTCGATCGACACGGCGTTCGTTCCGCCAACGATAGCGGCGCCAAGCTACGACTCTCCGTCCGGTGCGCGCGGGGGCGGAATCCCGCCATTCGTGTACTTCCTCATTTTCCTCTTCATTCTGTCGATCCTGAGCAGCGGGCGGCGTCGGGGAAGGAGGGGCTGCGGCGGGTGCTTCCCCATTTTCATACCAACCGGTGGGTTCGGTGGCTTCGGTGGCGGCGGCGGGCGTGGCGGCTGGGGTGGTGGTGGCTGGGGCGGCGGAGGAGGAGGGGGTGGAGGCTTCGGTGGATTCGGTGGCGGTGGCGGTTTCGGAGGCGGTGGTGGCGGGTCGAGCTGGTGACGAAAAGAACTTGGAGCCATGATGAAACTTGAGGAACTGGTAAAGCAGCTCGAGCTCGCGTACGGAGAGGGGCTGCGCTCGGTCGTGCTCTTCGGCTCCGCTGTCGCGGGCGAGCACAACCCGAAGATTTCGGACTACAACGTTCTGGTGATCGTGGACGCGCTTCCGCTGGAGAGGCTCCGTGCTGTGGCGGCGGTATCGAAAGCGTGGGCGGAGGGCGGGAGTCCGCCACCGCTCACTTTCACGAACAGCGAGTGGCGATCGTCGGCGGACATCTTCCCGATGGAGTACGCGGACATTCTGGAGCGGCATCGCGTGCTGTTCGGCGATCCCCCGTTCCATGGGATCAAGGTCTCGCCATCAGATCTGCGCCTGCAAGTCGAGCAGCAAACGATGGGCAAGCTGCTCCAGCTGCGTCAGGCGACGATGGGAGCAGGCGGCGATTCCCGACTGCAGCTCGAGGTGCTGGAGAAGAGTCTCAGCACCATCATGGTGATTTTTCGCGGCATCTCGCGGCTACACGGACAGATGCCGTCGCAGGATTACGAAGAGCTGACGCGCCAGCTCGCGCAGCGCGCCGGTTTTTCGCCCGAGCCTTTCGTGAGGGTGATTCGTCACGTGCGCGGCGCGGAGAAGATTCCGCGCGAGCGGGCCGCGAGGATACTGGAAGGTTATCTGGGCGCGATGGAGAGGCTGGTGGCTTATCTGGACGAGTTTCGAGGGTAGATTACTGTTTGCTTCCGACGGACAACGTGTCGTCGATCACCATCTGAGGATCCAGCAAAATGAAGCTACGCACGAGGCTCTGGCTTTCCCCACTGATTCTGGCTTTGGGGGGTTGCGGATACAACCGCATACAGCAGTACGATGAGAATGCCGAGCAGGCGAAGAAGCAGATCTCGGTACAGCTCCAGCGTCGCGCCGATCTCGTGCCGAATCTCGTCAACACCGTGAAGGGTTACGCGCAGCACGAGGAGGCGGTGTTCACCCAGGTCGCGACCGCGCGAGGCGCGCTGACCGGGGCGATTCAGGGCGGCGATCCGACGCAAATGGCGGCCGCGAACGCGCAGCTGACGGGTGCATTGGGCCGACTCATCGCAGTGGCAGAAGCCTACCCGCAGCTCAAGGCGGATCAGAGCTTCCTTCGGCTCCAGGACGAGCTCGCCGGCACCGAGAATCGGATCGCCACGGCCCGCAACGACTACAATCAGGCGGTGCAGGCCTATAACACTTACATCCGGA
>JBBQWD010000119.1:0-5271 GCA_038210945.1 Gemmatimonadales bacterium | reverse complement strand
ACATACCCCACAACCGCGTCTCCGGGCACAGGCTGGCAACATTGGGCGTAGCGGACCATCATGCCGTCGACGCCCTGGATCCGGACACCTTTGGGCGCTCCACGGACACGATCTACCAGCCAGTCCAGGGGCCCCGGCTTCGGCACCTCCGGCGTGGCCTCAGCGTCGGGGTACAGCTCCTTCAGCACCTGCGACACGTTCACATCGCCCTGACCGATGGACGCGATGAGGTGGTTCAGATCGGTCAGGTGGAGCGCCTTTGCGACCTTGAGCAAATCGGGGTCTTCCAACTTCGCGAGCCGGCGTCGCTTGATCTCACGGTCGAGTATCTCGCGGCCCAGTTTGATCGATGTCGTGTGCTCATCGATGCGGAGCCGCTGCCGGATCTTGTGACGCGCCCTGCCGGTCCTTACGTGAGCCAGCCAATCCCTGCTCGGCTTGGCCGATGGGGACGTAATGATCTCGACGGTCTCTGAATTCTTGAGCTCACGGGCAAGGCTCGCGATCCGCCCACTAATCCGCGCTCCCTGGCAGTGCAGCCCGACTTCCGTGTGTACCGCGAACGCGAAGTCGATCGGTGTCGCGCCCTTTGGGAGCTGGATCACATCGCCGGTCGGAGTGAAGACGAAGATCTCGTCCTGATACAGATCGAGCTTCAGGAACTCCAGAAATTCATCCGGAGTCTTGGCGTCGAGCTGGAGCTCGAGCACCTGCCTGAACCACTGTAGCGCGCGGTCCAGCTCGTCAGCGCTCTTCGCGTTCTCCTTGAAGCGCCAGTGCGCAGCGATTCCGTACTCGGCGGTGCGGTGCATCTCACGCGTGCGGATCTGGATCTCAAATAGCTGCTTTCCCGGTCCGAACACAGTTGTGTGCAGCGACTGATACCCGTTCGACTTCGGCTGGGCGATGTAGTCCTTGATTCTCTCCTGGAGCGGCGTGAACTGGTCGTGGATTACGCCGAGGGCGTGGTAACAGTCGGGAACGGACTGGACGAGGACGCGGATGGCGAGCAGGTCATAGATCTCTTCGTAGGGCTTGTCCCACTTCTTCATCTTTTTGTAGATCGACCACAGGTGCTTCGGCCGGCCGGTCACTTCGACGTTGGCGATGCTGGCCTTTTTCAGATGGCTCTCGAGCGGCTCCCTGAGCTGCGCGATCGACTTCTCGCGCTCGGTACGTCTCGTCGCGACTTTCTTCGCGAGCGTCTTGTAGTCGGACGGCTCGAGATGCTTGAAGGCCAGATCCTCGAGCTCCCACCTGACTCGCGCCATTCCGAACCGGTGCGCTAGCGGCGCGTACAGGTCTCGCGTCTCCTGCGCGATGCGCTTCTGGCGCTCGGCGGGAAGGAACTCGAGCGTCCGCATGTTGTGCAGCCGGTCGGCGAGCTTGATAAGAATTACCCGCGCATCCTTGGCGATCGAGAGAAGCAGCTTTCGGTAGTTCTCGACCTGTCGCTCCTGGGAGGAGTTGAGCGGCAGGTGGCCGATTTTCGTGAGTCCGTCGACGATCTCGGCGATTTCCTTGCCGAACTCCCCCTCGACTTGCTCGACGGTGACGGCGGTATCTTCTACGACGTCGTGAATGAGCGCGCTCGCGACCGTCGTTGAATCGAGCTGCAGGTCGACGAGGATCTTGGCGACTTCGACGCAGTGGGAGACGAACTTGTCGCCGGACAGGCGTTTCTGTCCCTCGTGGGCCTTTTCGCTGAACCTATAGGCGCGCGTCAAAAGATCCCGGTCGAGTCTCTCCGGGAGTCCTTCGTTGATCCATGCTGGAGTGGTGTCCTTTTCCTTTACGGCGCCTGCAGTCACAACAGTCCCGCCTCCGCAAAGCTTATGTAGCGTCCCCTTCCGATAATAACGTGGTCTTGCACGGGTATGTCGAGTACCTTCCCCGCCTGCACGAGCTGTTCGGTTACTACCCTGTCGTCAGGCGATGGTGTCGGATCCCCACTCGGGTGGTTGTGAACGAGAATGATCGCCGCCGCTCTCTCGGCGATCGCTTCCCGGAACACTTCGCGGGGATGCACGAGCGACGAATTGAGGAGACCTCGAGTTATGGTGATGTCGCGCTCGAGACGGTGCTGCGAATCGAGCACCGCGACGTGGAACTCTTCGACCGGAAGATCCTCGAGACGCTGCGCAAAGATCTCGTAGACATCGCGGGGCCAGCGCACGGGCGCTCCTTCCTGCCGTTCCTCCACCGCCATGCGCCTTCCCAGCTCGAGCGCGGCGTGGATACTAACCGCACGAGCCGTTCCCACACCGCTCACGCTGGTAATGGCGGCGACCGGCGCCGCGGCGAGCAGGCGAAGCGACCCGCGACAGGTCGAGAGTATTTCCTGGCCAATTGCAAGCGCCGATCTGCCCTCGGATCCACTGCCGAGGAGGATTGCTATGAGCTCGCTGGAGCTAAGGGCCTGTGCACCGTGGGTTCGTAGTCGTTCCCTCGGCCGCTCGGCTGAGGGTAGCTCGCGAATCGTAAGTGGCATCGGTCGTATCCTGGTCGTAGAGACCGGAGAATCGTTCGAGGCCACCTAAAAGCCGCCACCGACCTAGACCGTCCGTCATCAGCTTTGTGCCGCTCGGGCTGGCCTCAATGACGGAAGTTTCAGACTACAGCGCGGCTCCGTGGCATTTCTTGAACTTCTTCCCCGACCCGCACGGACACGGATCATTGCGCCCGACATTGGTCCAGTCCTTCTGCGCGCCTGGCGCACCCGCTACACCAGGAATGGCACCACCGGCCATCGCCTTGCTGAGTGACGAGCTCTTGCCCCCAACGTGCACGGTAGGATCGGGACGAACCGCAGTTCCGCGCTTCGGCGCCTCGGCGGGAGCGATGTCGAGCGTGGCGTCAGTGCCCTCCTCTTCCCCGGGCGGCACGTCCTCCAGCACTCCGAGCGCGTTGTATCGCCTCGCCGGACCGGTAGGCCCGCGCGGCTGGCCGTTCTCCGAGCCCTCGTCACTAAGAAACATCGGCGGCAACGCCCGTGGCTGCTCGAATTCGATGTTGGCGCGAAGGAATCGCTCCGTAAACGTGTTGTGGATGTCGCCCATCAGATCCACGAACATGGTGTACGCCTCGTGCTTGTACTCGATGAGCGGATCCTTCTGGCCCCACGAACGGTAGCCGATCGCGTTCCGCAGCTGGTCGAGATCGTAGAGATGGTCCTTCCACTTCTCGTCGAGCACGTGGAGCATGACCAGCGAAAGCACCTGATGCGCGTACTCGCCCAGGCTCGTCAGCTTGTCCTCAAACGCCTTGCGCCCCGCCTCGATCGCGCGCGTCTCTGCCTCTTCCTCGCTGGTGGGAAGGCTGCCGTCCTCGAAGCCCGCCACCGTCAGCATGTAGTGCATCAACAGGTCCTGACGTACCAGCGCGAAATCCCATTCTTCCTGCGAATCGAACGTGCTCAGCATGTTCTCAACGCGCTTCGACACGCCCTTCTCGATCATCTTCTCCGCTTCGGCCTTCAGCTCCTCACCACCCTCGAGCGCGAACGAGCGCAGCGAGTAGATCACCTCGCGCTGCTGATTCATCACGTCGTCGTACTCCAGCAGCCGCTTCCGCGACTGGAAGTTCTGGAGCTCAACGCGCTTCTGCGCCTGCTCGATCGAGCGCGTGATGAGAGAGTGGGTAAGCATCTCTCCCTCCTCCGCACCCATTCGATCCATGAGCTTGGCGATACGGTCCGACCCGAAGAGACGCATGAGATCGTCTTCGAGCGAGAGAAAGAACTGCGACGCACCCGGATCGCCCTGGCGACCCGCGCGTCCACGCAGCTGGCGGTCGATGCGACGCGACTCGTGGCGCTCGGATCCAATGATGTGGAGTCCGCCCCACTCTACCACATCGACGATTTGGTTTTCAGCATCCTTGCGCTGCGACGGCTTCGACTCTGTAACGCCGGCGCCGAGTTTGATGTCGGTTCCACGACCGGCCATGTTGGTGGCGATCGTAACGGCTCCGGGCTGTCCCGCAAGCGCGACGATCTCGGCTTCACGCTGGTGGTACTTCGCGTTCAACACCTCGTGCGGAATTCCCGCACGCTTGAACATGCGCGCCAGTGTCTCGGATACTTCGACGCTCACGGTTCCAACGAGGACTGGGAACCCAAGGGCGTGGAGGCGCTGCGTCTCTTCCAGGATCGCGTTGTACTTCTCGCGCCTGGTCTTGTAGACGAGGTCCTGCCTGTCGTCGCGGATGACCGGCCGATTGGTCGGGATCACCGACACGCCGAGCTTGTAGATCTGGTGGAACTCCGTCTCTTCGGTCTCGGCTGTTCCGGTCATTCCCGACAGCTTCTCGTAGAGGCGGAAATAGTTCTGGATCGTTATCGTGGCGAGCGTTTGCGTCTCGCCCTTCACCTGCACGCCCTCCTTCGCCTCGACCGCCTGGTGCAGACCTTCAGACCAACGGCGCCCGTGCATCGTGCGGCCCGTGAACTCGTCGACGATCAGCACCTGCCCTTCCTGCACGACGTAGTTGACGTCGCGCTCGAACAGCGCGTGAGCGCGAAGCAGCTGGTGCACGATGTTGAGACGCTCGCTCCTGGCCGCGTATTCTCGATTGAGCTTGTCGCGCGCGGCCAGCTTCTCCGCGGGATTCAGAACGGGATCATGGTCGATCGCGTGCACTTCCTGCGACAGATCCGGCAGCACGAACTCGTCGTGCGCCTCCGGGGACATGAAGTCGACGCCCGCGTCGGTGAGGTGAACGGTGTGTCCCTTCTCGTCGAGGACGTATAGCATGTCGTTCTCGATGTCGCGGTACTCCTGCTTGCTCGCGGGAAGCCGGCGATCGGCGATGTGCTGGAGCTCCATCTTCTGCACCAGCTGCTTGGCCCCAGTCTCGTTCAGAACTTTCTGGAGTCGCTTGTTCTTCGGTCCACCGAGCTGCGCCTTGTAGAGATTGATGGCAGCTTCGTCGTTGTCGCCTGCCTCGAACGCCTTTTCGCCCGCGGCAACGAGCGCATTGACCAGGTCTGTCTGCCTCCGCACCAGTCGCGCGACCGCGGCGTTGTGCTGCGCATACTCGGCGTCGCTTTCGTTCCCGACCGGACCGGAGATGATGAGCGGAGTCCGCGCTTCGTCGATGAGGACAGAGTCCACTTCGTCGACGATCGCGTAGACGTGGTTTCGCTGAACTCGCTGCTCGAGCGATTGCACCATGTTGTCGCGCAGATAGTCGAAGCCGAACTCGTTGTTGGTCCCGTAAGTGATGTCGCACTCGTAGCCGGCGCGCCTCTCCTGAGTGCCCGGATCGGTG
>JBBQWD010000118.1:0-5287 GCA_038210945.1 Gemmatimonadales bacterium | reverse complement strand
CCCTGGTGCGGATGATCCTTCCGCTTGAACGCGTAGAACTTCACCATCTGCCAGCTGTCGCGGATGTCACCCTTCCGCGGGACGAGATCTCTCCATTCGCCGTGTAGATACACGAACGCGAGATAGATGAGCCCGTTCACCACCAGCACCCACATCATCGCGAAGTGCCAGTGCCTCGCTCCGCCGAGCCATCCGCCAAACGTGAGCCAGTCCGGAATCGGCTTGTGCTCGAACGGGTAGCAGCAGAACATCTCGCCCTTCCGCGCAAACGCCGGGTAGGCGTTGAAGATGCGGAGCCCCGAGCCGACCATGATGATGATCGCCACGACATTCACCCAGTGGGTGACCCGGACTATCCAGTGGTGTCGCTTCGCCGCCATTCCGCCTCCCTGCCGTGGAATCTGCACCAAGTCACGCCCGCGGGTGAGCCTTCTGGTACACCTCTTTGAGTCTCTCAATGCTCGTATGGGTGTAGATCTGGGTCGTCGAGATCGACGCGTGGCCGAGCAGCTCCTGCACCGCGCGCAGATCAGCGCCCGCGTCCAACAGATGCGTGGCGAAGGTATGACGCAGCGAGTGCGTCGACAGCCCCGCGCTCTCGTCGATCTTGTCCAGAAACCCCGACATCGCGTTCTGGATCGTCCGCACCGACATCCTCTTTCCGCGATTGCTGAGAAAGAACGCCGTCCGATCGCCCTTCGGTCCAATCACCCGCAGCAGCTCGTCGCGCTTCGACTCGTAATTTCTGAGCGCCAGCTGCGCGTGATCTCCAACGGGAATGATTCGCTCTTTCCTTCCCTTCCCGCGCACCTTTACCTGCTGCGAAAGCAGATCGATGTCCGTGCGGTTGATTCCACGCAGCTCCGACAGGCGCATTCCTGTCGAGTAGAACAGCTCGAGGATCGCGCAGTTCCGAACGTCGCCGAATCGTCCTTCCTGCGCCTTCAGCTCGGCCGACTGGAACAGCAATTCTATCTGCGCCCGATCGAGATAGCTCGGCAGATACTTGTCCTGCTTCGGCGTCGTCACGCCGCGCGCCGGATTCGCCTCTACCTGTTCTTCCCGGTGCAGATACTTGTAGAAGCTCCGCACCGCCGAGAGATTGCGCGCGATCGATCTCTTATTGAGCTTCTTGCGGGTGAGGTGGCCGAGGAATCCGCGGATCGCGAGGCGATCGAGGCCCTGCCACGTCCACTCGCGCACCCCGTAGTAGCTCCCGAGAAATGCGACGAACTCGTCGAGATCGCGGCGGTACGCGATCAACGTATTCGGGGAGACGTCGCGCTCTTTCTCGAGATGAACGAGGAAATCGTCCACCGCGGTCGTCCCGCTCATCGGGCTGCGGGAGCTCCGATAACGCTCTTCTCCTCGATCCACGCCTGCATGTCGGCGAGCGCGCGCTCCGCGAACAGCTCGCGCTTCCGCTTCTTGTCGCGAATCTTCTCGGGTAGATCGTCGAGCAGCCCGAAGTTCGCGTTCATCGGCTGGAAATGCTTGGGATCCGCTTCGTTCATGTAGCGGTAAAGAGCGCCGGTCATTGTCGTCGGCGGTGGAATGACCGGATCTTCATCCGAGAGAATCCGCGCAAGGTTGATTCCCGCGAGCAAACCAGTCGCTGAGCTTTCGGTGTAGCCCTCGACTCCGGTGATCTGGCCGGCGAACAAGAGCGATGGCTCGTCCCGCGCCGCCAGGTGCGCGCTCAGCGCCGCCGGCGAATTGAGATACGAATTGCGGTGGATCGAGCCGTAGCGCAGAAACTCCGCCCCTTCCAGCCCGGGAATCATACGCAGCACGCGCTGCTGCTCCGGAATGCGGAGCCGAGTCTGGAAGCCAACGAGATTCCACATGCGGCCGGCTCTGTCTTCCTGACGCAGCTGCACGACAGCGTGCGCATCACGACCCGTGCGTGGATCGCGGAGCCCGACGGGCTTTAGAGGGCCAAAGCGCAATGTATCGCGCCCGCGTTTGGCCATGACTTCCACCGGCATGCATGCCTCGAAGTACGGCACCTCATCGAACTCGTGACCGTGATACAGATCCGCGGCAATCAGCGCATCGAGGAACGCGTCGTACTGTTCACGCGACATCGGGCAGTTGAGATAAGCGCCATCGTCATC
The DNA here is from genome assembly GCA_038210945.1 of Gemmatimonadales bacterium. GTDB lineage: Bacteria > Gemmatimonadota > Gemmatimonadetes > Gemmatimonadales > Gemmatimonadaceae > UBA4720. The sequence goes on along the minus strand of JBBQWD010000118.1, from coordinate 3,170 downwards.
CGCGCCCTCCATCGTCTCTTTACCGTACCGCGAGCCGCGAAAAACCAAAGAGTCATCGATCGAATCGCGCGCGATGATCGGCGCAATTGCGTCGTAGAACGCGAGCGCACCAACTCCGAGCCGCGCGCGAATTGCCTCCGCGAGCTTGTCTGAAGTGAGAGGCCCGGTAGCGATCACCGCTGGTCCGGCGATGCTCACGACTTCTTCGCGCACAACGGTGATGCGCGGCTCTCCTGCTATCCGCGCTGTAACCGCCGAAGAAAACACGTCCCGGTCCACCGCCAGCGCGCTTCCGGCAGCCACTCGGGCCGAGTCCGCCGCCTCGAGGATGAGCGAGCCGAGCAGACGCATCTCCGCCTTGAGCAGCCCGTGCGCGTTCGTGACTTCGGTGCTCTTGAAAGTGTTCGAGCAAACCAGCTCGGCCAGCCTGTCGGTCTTATGAGCCGGCGTGGCAACAACCGGCCGCATCTCGTGCAGACTTACATCGTACCCGCGAGTGGCGAGCTGCCAGGCGGCCTCCGAGCCGGCGAGGCCGCCTCCAACAACCGTGACGCCTGGCTTCACACCGCCACGGCTTCAGGTGCCGGCACGACATCCCACTCGTTCGCGCACTTGATGCACCGCCGGTACTCGCCGCGTGTCTTCGTGAACTTGGACTCGGCGCCAACGTACCCGCACTCCGGACACGTCTCCGCGACCGGTTTGTCCCAGATCACGAAGTCGCACTTCGGATAGTTCGAGCAGCCGTAGAACGCCTTGCCACGCTTCTTCGACCGGCGCACCGCGATGTCTCCGCCATCCTTCGGGCACTTGACGCCCGTTGGCATCGATCTAGTCCCGCGGCACTTCGGGAACGTGCTGCACCCGAGAAACTCTCCCGAGCGGCCGTGACGGATAACCATCGGCGCGCCGCACTCGTGACAGATCTCGTCGGTGGGCTGCGCCGGCTTGCGATCGCCGCGCAGAGGCCGCGTGAACTTGCAGTCCTTCGGATGGTTCTCGCAGGCGAGAAACGGCCCGAAGAATCCGCCGCGTGGCTGGAGCTTTCCGCCGCACGTCGGACACCTCTCGGTTTCCAGCGACGAGAGATCATGCGCCTCGCCAATCAACGCCTCGATGTCGGCGCCCTTCACCGACACCGCGAACGGTCCGTAGAAGTCGCCAAGCATCTTACGCCAGTTGACCTCCCCCTCTTCGATCTTGTCGAGGTCGTCTTCCATGTGCGAGGTGAACTTGACGTTGAAGACATCGGGGAAGCTCTTCACCATCACCTTCTCGACCTGCTCGCCCAGGAACGTCGGGAAAAATCGTCGCTGCTCGAGCTGCGCATAGCGGCGATCGACCAGCGTCGAGACGATGGATGCGTACGTCGACGGCCGGCCGATGCCAAGCCGCTCTAGCTCTTTCACCAGGCTGGCCTCGGAGTATCTCGGAGGCGGCTCGGTGAAATGCTGCGACGGCGTGATCGCTCGGACAGGAATGGTCTCGCCCTTCTCGACGACAGGCAATCCCTGCTCTTCCTCGAGTGCTTTCCCTTCCTCCGCCTCGCGCGATTCCTTGTACAGCCGCTGGTACCCGTCGAACTTGACGACGCTGCCGGTCGCCCTGAACAGGAAGCGGCCGAGATCGAAGTCCACGGTCGTGGTGTCGAACACCGCCGGTGACATTTGTGACGCCATGAAGCGCTGCCAGACAAGCTCGTACAGCCGGTACTGATCTTCCTTGAGGTATTTCCTGATGTGCTCAGGACGGCGCGTCGGATCGGTTGGGCGAATGGATTCGTGCGCGTCCTGCGCATTCTTCGACTTCCCGTCCATGTAGAGCCGAGGCGCGTCGGGCAGATATTGCTGCCCGTACATCATCTTGATGTACTCGCGCGCCTGATCCGCGGCCGATGGTGCCACGCGCGTTGAGTCGGTGCGCATGTAGGTGATGAGACCTACCGCGCCTTCGTCGCCGATCTCGATTCCCTCGTACAGATCCTGCGCCAGCCGCATCGTCCGCTTCGAGCCGAAGCTCAGCTTTTTCGCCGCATCCTGCTGGAGAGTGCTCGTCGTGAACGGAGCGCCAGGATTCTTGCGGCGCTCGCGGCGCTTGACCTCGGTGACCTCAAAAGTCTTTCGTGCCTTGAGTGCGGAGAGAATCTCGTTCGCATCAGTCTCGTTGCTGATGACGGGCTTCTTGCCGTCCAGCAGATGGAGCTTGGCGGTGAACTGCTGCTTGTCCTTCTCGAGCAGCGCCTCGACGGTCCAGTACTCGACCGGCTTGAACGCGCGGATCTCGCGCTCTCTCTCCACCAGCAATCTGAGCGCGACAGTCTGCACCCGTCCCGCTGAGATTCCCTTCTTCACCGTCTTCCATAGAACCGGACTCGCCTTGTATCCGACGAGGCGATCGAGCACGCGACGCGCTTGCTGCGCCTCGACCTTGCGCTCATCGATCTGGCCGGCGTTCGCAATCGCGAGCTGCACGGCGTCGCGGGTGATCTCGTGAAAGAGAACCCGCCTGACCGGCACTCCGTTCTTGGGTTTGATCTGCTGCGCGACGTGCCACGCGATGGCTTCGCCCTCGCGATCAGGATCGGTCGCCAGAAAGATTTCCTTGGAGTCACGCGCGGCGGACTTCAGATCCGCGACAGTCTTCTCCTTTCCGGGAATCGTCACGTATTCCGGCTCGAAGCCGTTCTCGATGTCGATCCCCATCTTCTTCTCGGGAAGATCGCGCACGTGGCCAACCGTCGCCCGCACGCGGTAACCGCGGCCGAGGTACTTGCCGATCGTCTTCGCCTTGGCCGGCGACTCGACGATCACGAGCGAAGTCGAGCCGGGTTCCGACGGACTTTCGTCGTCGACGATCCTGCTCGTGCTCTTTCTCGCCTTTGCTGCCGGCTTGGTTGTCTTCTTCTTGGCTGTCTTGGCTTTCGCCATCTCTAGTGCACCGTAATGTTGTCGCCGCTTCCGGACGAATCTTCCAGGCCAGTCCCTTCCAGCAATCCACGCAGGTCGTCGAGCGCGATCCGCCCCTCGAATTGCATGAGCGCGCGCTCGATGATGTGCTCCAGCTCCAGGCCGTTGATTGCGCCCGAGCCGTTCAGCGACAGCAAGTGACCCCACGCTTCAGGGGCAAATCGCCCCCGCTCGTGCGGGCCCATCACCCGAAAAGTGGTCTGT
>JBBQWD010000117.1:0-5300 GCA_038210945.1 Gemmatimonadales bacterium | reverse complement strand
GTCACGATACGGAAGTCATCGCGACGGTTCTGCTGCCAGCAGGCTTCGTTGTGCTCGGTGCAAACCGGGCGCTCCTCGCCATAACTCACGAGGTCGAAGCGATCTGCCGCAATGCCGTGGTCAACGAGGTACCGCTTGGCGGAAGCCGCACGGCGCTGGCCTAGGGCCAGGTTGTACTCGTCGGAGCCACGCTCGTCAGCGTTACCCTCGATACGTATCCGCATACCCGGGTTAGCCTGCAGCCACGGGATCTTGCGATCAAGTGTAGCAGCTGCGTCTGATCTGATCGTCGACTTGTCGAAGTCGAAGTAGATCGGGCCAGTGATCGCGGTTGTGTCAACCATTGCGACTACTGGAGCAAGGCAAGCCGGATCCGTCGCCAGGATGTTCGGGTTGTACTGGCAAGTTGGCGGCGGTGGCGGCGGTGGCGGCGGCGGCGGCGGCGCAACGCAGTTCGGGCTCGAAGCAGGAATGCTCTCGAGTCCGGCGTACGTGCACATAACCTCCGGACGCGCTCCACCAATCAGGAAGCTCAAACCGGCACGAGCATGAATGTTCATGTTCGCGCTTGGCTTGGTGTTCGGCATGTAGTCCACCACACCGTCGAGACGAAGCGCGGTGCGGTTGGCAATACCGAGACGGATACCAGCGAGACCGCTGACACCGAAGTTGTAGTTGTACTGACCGTCGAGGCTGCTGACGCCTGTACCACCCTCGAACCTATAGCTGGTGCGAGTTCCACCGGCGCCGAGGATGAACTGGCTCTGCCGGCCCATCATGCCGAACGGGAAGTTGTAGTTCAGGCGGACAGCGAACGCATGCGCGTCGATCGACGTCGCACGACCAACACCGCAGCAAGCCGTGGCGTCATTGTCCTGCGGCGAATAGTAGCCGTCGCCTTCGATTTCCCAACGGGGATCCGAAAGGAAGACACCGAGACGTCCGCCGTAGCCGAGACCGTCCTTCGGAACCGCCTGAGGGGCGTGACCGGCGTTGTTATCGAACCAGGTCCACTGTGCGAAGCCACCGAGCTCCACTGTTCCGGGAAGTGGGGCATCCATTTGGTCCCACCACACGTATGGCGCCCACATGGTCGTATTCCCAGTGGTCCCGCCGAACATCGTGGCGAGGTCAGGTGAGAACTGGAGGCCTGCCTGTGCACCAAAGTCGAACCGCCCGCCGTTGGATGGCATGTAATTCACCAGTCCGTCAACGCGGAGCGCGATTCCACCGAAGCCGAGATTGAATCCGGCCAATCCGTTGGCGCCAAACTGGTAAATTTTACGGCCGCCGTCTGTCGCTCCACGGAAGTTCTCGAGAGCGCCACCGGCTCCGATGTGGATCGATGGCATATTCCCGAGCGGGAAGCTGTACACGAGACGCGCTGTGAAAGCGCTCGCCTTTACATCCCCGCCGGCGGCGTTCGTCAGGGACCCGAGGAAGCGTTGCCCCGCCGGAGACTTCGCCGGCGTGTACCAGCCATCAGCCTCGAGGTTCCAGCTGGGCGCGATGAAGGCGCCGACACGGCCACCATAGCCCCAGGAATTCCCAAAGCTGCTGTCCAGATTCCACTTGCTATCGAATTTTGTCCACGTACCGAAGCCGCCAACCAACAACGTCCCGGGCGACTGTGCTGCCGCCGATCCGCCGAGGAGCAAGGCCGTCATCGCGCAGACGGTCCAACTTCTTCTCAACATGATTGTTTCCTCTCAAAAGGTGGAGATACTTTCCAGCGGTTACCGCGGTCGCGCGTTGCGTCGTGAGGCAGGATGCATGCCCGGTGAGCGCCTTAGCGCTCTCCAGACGATCCCCCTCACAACCGGACAAACTAGCAAATCTTTCCGGGCGCGCTAGTGATGATCGCCCTTCAAACTCAGCGCAACAAACATTCGTCACGCCGCGACGATTTGCTACTGCGGATAACCGTACTCGTCGTGGGCCGATCGGCTTGCAAGTGCCACGCCAGCCAACGTACCCTGACGGGGAAGTTACGTGACTTTAAAAGGAAAGGAAGGATTTCCAAAAGGAAATAGGGGTTTTCCGGCAAAAAAGGCTACGAAACCACGCGCCGCCACCACCCGCGGCGCCTGGCCAGGACCTTGTCACTCGCGGACTTCCATGCCCGTTGCATCTCCAATCCGTCCACAAATCGGTCCTCGGGATTCGGCGCGAAAGCAGCTTTGAACCAGTTGCAAAGGACCGTCGGAAAGGAGCCAAGGTCCGCGCGCTCGCCGAGTTGGGCGGCCAGAATCGTCTTGCCATCGCCCTCCCCGAAGGGAGGCTCGCCAGTCAGCGCGAAATAGACGATCGCGGCCAGCGCGAAATAGTCCGCGGCTGGACCCTGGGGCTCGCCAAGGAGCTGCTCAGGGGCCGCAAATGCCGGCGTTCCGGTAGTGCCGGCAACATCTTCGCCCGTCACGTTGGCAATTCCGAAATCAGTGATCCGCCACCGCTGATACCGATCGATGAGAATATTTTCGGGCTTCAGATCGCGGTGAAGAATTCCGTTGGCGTGGGCGACTGACAGTGCGTCGAGAACCTGCGTGACGTGCGGCGCGATCTCGGCGAGCTGGCGCGGGCCAGAGCGTTCGACGAGGCTCGCCACGGATCCTTCTTCGGCCAGCTCCATCGTGTACCACGATAGATCCCCGCTCGAATCCCAGTCATAAATCGGGACGATGGCCGGATGCGCGAGCTGAGCGGCGAGCTTCGCCTCTCGCCAGAACGAGCGCACCGCTTTGTCGTCGCGCGCAATCGCCGGATGGAGCGCCTTCAACGCGACTTCACGCTCCAGGGAAAGATCTCTCGCGCGCCAGACCGTGCCGAAGGCGCCGCTTCCGAGCTTCGAAAGGATCTCGTAGTCGTCGCCGACCGCCCATCGCATCCTTGCTTCCGGTGATTCATCGATGATTCGATCCGGCTCGCCTCGCACCATCGCCACGGCGCGCGAGGGATCCCCACGCTCGATCGCGCGAAGCATTACAGCCAGCGACGAGAAACGATCGGCGGGATCGAGGGACAGAGCCCGGTCGAGCGCGGAGGCCATGGATTCCGGAGTCTCGGGCCTCACCAGCTTTACGGGAGGAATCTCCCGCGACGGCGGCGTCTCACCGGTGAGCGCAGTGAAGCACATCGCGGCGAGCTGCCACTGATCGCTGGCGGGTGTCGGCACCCATTCTGTCGATTCCCATTCGGGAGGCATCGGCAACAGCTCCGCGCGCATCGGACGCGCTGCCTCGATCGAACGTATCTCCAGCGGACCGTTCCCGGGCCGCACACCGGAAGGAATTGATTCGCGTGGGACCGCCCATTGCCACTCGAGCATCCAGAGGCGTCCGGTCGGCGTCGTCCACAGCGCGTCGCCGTTCAAGCCACCGTGCGCAATGCCGGTCTCGTGCAGATACGACAACGTCGAGCAGGCACCGCGGAGGAGCTGGAATACGTAAGGAATGTCGGCGACACCGAGTCTTGCCAGACGCGCGCGGACGGTCTCGCCGGTTACCCAGCGGCGAAGATAGCCCGGACCCCGGCGCACATCCTTGTACGACGTCCAGTAGTGGTATGTGGTGGGAATCGACGGGTGGCTGCGCTGCGCGAGCTGCCTCGCCTCCTCAAATAGCCACGCGTGGTGCGCCGGATCGGGCGCAGTGACGAGCGAAAGAGAACGTCCGAGCGCGTCAACCACTTCCTGATAATGACGATAGTCGCCGGCCATTCCGCCCGGCCCCCACGACCAATCCGGCGGCAGCTGCCATTCCGCAATGTGCAGGGGAAGCATCTTCGTGGCGCGCGGCGTTTCGACTCCGCGATTGACCGGTGTCACGCCATGCCTCTCACCAGCACGATCAGCACTCTGGTCCCTTTCCCCTCTTCACTCGTGATTGCAATCTCGCCTCCCCACGCTTCGATCAGCCGGCGGCTCACGGCGAGTCCGAGCCCGCTTCCGGTGGTGCGAGTCGAAAAATGCGGCTCGAAGATTCGCGGCAAGACCACGGGGGGGATGCCCGCGCCATCATCGACTGTCTCTATCGTCACCCTCCCCTCGTCCTCGCGCACCGTAATCTCGACGTGACGAGCGCTTGCCAGCCGCGCATTCTCGAACACGTTGAGAAGCACATCGCGCATCTCGTCCTTATGCCCCATCGCCCAGATGGGACGGTCTGCTCCGCGGACCTGCCACTTCACGACGCGATCCCCCATCTGCTCGAGCCCGACCACATCCTTTACGACCGCGGCGACGTCGACTTCAACGGCCGGCGGCAGATCGGCGGGCGCACTTCCATAACGGCTGAACGAGCGCGCAATCTCGTCGAGCCGGTCGATCTCGGCCAGAATTCTTCGGACATTGTCGTTGAGCACCTGGTCGAAATCGACGCGCGGGTCGCTGCGCGCGCGCCGAAGATGCTGGACACCCAGTCTAATGGGTGTGAGCGGGTTCTTGATCTCATGCGCGACCTGCCTGGCCATCTCGCCCCACGCCAGCACGCGCTCCGCGCGAGCCACTTCGATTCTGCTCAGCTCGAGATCTCTAGCCAATCGCTTCGCGGCGATGCCGCTCAGCCAGAGCGCCGCGAGCGCTCCCGCGGCCGTAGCGAACAGCACCAGCATTCCGAGATCACGCCGTCGTTGGTCGAGCACGAGATCGTCGCTCCGCGCCGGTGCTGCTAGCACGTACCGCTCCTGTGACGGACCCATCGCTGCGGCGTATCCGAAGAGCACGTTGGCGGATCCGAGCTTGGCTTCCCAGGCGGCGGTCAGCTCGCCGGCGCTCTCCATTCGTAACTGAACGAGCGGCGGAAGTGGACGGCCGGTCGGAGCAAGGACATCGAGCAGGCTGTCGCTGGTTCGATCGAGAAGCCCGTTCGAGTAGAGAAAGAGCGGAATGTCGAAGCGGCGCGCGGCAGCGGAAAGGTGGCTGGTCTCGTTGGCAGACACGACGGCGTGGAGGGTTTCACGAACGAGCGCTTCGCGCGTTTGCAGATCGTCGCTGCGCAATCTCTGGTAAGACCATATCGCGAACGCGGCGGCTGGAATTACGAAGAACGCGAAGAGGGCGAGCGTCAGACGCGCGTGATACGTGAAGATCCAGTGCGCCGCACGCACGCGCAGCCATCGGACGAAGCCCTTCTCCGCCATCGCGCCGAGCAGCCAGAAAAGACCGGCGAGGAGTACGTCGAGGAGGAGTACGAGGATCCCCCTCTCCGCACGTGCCCATAGGGAGCGCAGATCGATCGCCACGCGAGCCCGCATGGTACCAGCCGAAGTTGAGACAAGGCGGTCGCCGTAAAGCTCGTCGCCCA
>JBBQWD010000116.1:0-5306 GCA_038210945.1 Gemmatimonadales bacterium | reverse complement strand
GGGTCGAGGAGAATCGTCCAGGATCGTGAGCAATGGGCGTCGGGTTGTAACTTCACGGCGCTTCGTCCCGGCGTAGTCACCTCGTACGCACGAAACGAGACAACACTGAGAGAATTGGAAAAAGCCGGCTTCAAGATGATCTCCGCTTCGGATTTCCTGTCATCGAAACGCGATATCCCCGCTCACGAGCGCGCGGCGATCACGTTCGAAGGCGGTGAGCTGGTGCGCGGGGGCGGCGGGCCTCACTGCATGACGTGTCCGATTACACGGGACGATCCGTGGATCTAACGCGCGGAGTTTATTCCGAGCCGGAAGACACTCTGCTCACCTCGCGCGCGCTGGACTACCTGCAAGCCGGTCCCGCCGACGTCGTCGACCTGATCGGACATATCTGCAGTCTGCCTGGCGCGCCGAGGATTGTTGCCGAGCACATGGCGCAAGCGATGTTTTCGGGGCGGAACGAGTTCGTGCGCGGGGCGGATGGGCGCTGGATGCTGAGCCGCGCGGATATCAAGACGCCGTCTTTCGGGACGACCCCGTATTCCAAGGCGCGAAGGGCTTCTGCCTTTTCGTTGGAGCCGCTCAACAAGATGTCGTACGTGGTGGTCGACACGGAGACCACTGGGGGACGCCATGCGGGCGCTGATCGAATCACCGAGATCGCCGCGGTGGTCGTCCGCAACGGAGAGATCGTCGAGCTGTTCGAGACGCTCATCAATCCGCAGCGCTCGATTCCTTACTTCGTGACCCAGCTCACCAACATCACGTGGGACATGGTGAGGGACGCACCGACATTCGATCGTGTCGCGGCCGACGTGATACGCGTGCTCGAGGGGAACGTGTTCGTCGCGCACAACGCGATGTTCGACTGGCGGTTCGTGACGTCGGAGGTGTCGCGCGCAACGGGACGAAGGCTGGGAGGCCGACGGCTGTGCACCGTGAAAATGGCGCGCAAGGTTCTCCCGCAGCTGTCGCGCCGATCGTTGGACCATATATCCCGCTACTACGGCGTGGAAAACCACGCCCGCCACCGCGCCGGCGGCGATGCGCTCGCCACCGCGAAGTGTCTGATACGCATGCTCTCCGATCTTTCGGACCGCGGATGCGCCACGTGGGGAGATCTCGAAACCTTGTTGCGGATGCCCGCCGTTCGCCGCAAAAAGCGGAGATATTCGGGATTGCCGACGCCCGTTCTCCGCGACACTACAGCGTGACGGCACCGAGCCCGCGAGTACAGCGCCGCAAGATCGGCGACCTCACCGTCCATGCAATTCAAGCGGGCGGACAGAAACTGGATGGCGGTGCCATGTTCGGCGTGGTTCCCAAACCGCTTTGGGAGAAGCGCATCCCCGCCGACGAGCGGAACAGGATCCAGCTCGGAATGCGCTGCCTTCTCATCGAGCATCCTTCGGGAGTGATCCTCATCGACAGTGGTGCCGGCAACAAGGAGAACGACAAGTTCAAGGACATCTACGGCATCGAGAACGAGGGCGCCGAAGGCGCGACGATGCTCGAGGATGGGCTCAAGGAAATCGGCGTTGCACCCGGCGAAATCTCGCTCGTCATCAACACCCACCTCCACTTCGACCACGCCGGTGGGAATACGCGCACAAGCGAGGACGGGTCGCTGGAGATCACCTTCCCAAACGCGACCTACATCGTGCGGCGCGGTGAGTACGACTACGCGATGCACTCCAACGAGCGCACCGCGGCGAGTTACTTCGAGCGCAACTATGTCCCGCTCGAGGCGGCGGACAAGCTCGAGCTCATAGCTCGCGAGAAAACGATCGTCAAAGGCATTCGCGTGATCCCGACTCCGGGCCACACGCCGTACCACCAGAGCGTGCTGATCGAATCAGCCGGAGAGCGCGCGTTCTATCTCGGCGATCTCGTGCCGACTCACGCGCACATGCCGCTGCCGTGGATCATGGGCTACGACGTCGAGCCGCTCGTCACTCTGGAGACGAAGCGTCGGATTCTCAAGCAGGCGCTCGACGAAAAGTGGCTGCTCATCTTCGAGCACGACGCTGGCGTGGCGTGGGGACGTGTCGAGCATGACGGGAAGGCTTACCGCCTGGCGCCGAATGAATCTGTCCCGTCGTAGGCCGCTGGTAGCGGTCAGCGAATAGCGGGCAGCGGGCAGCAGGCCGTTTCAGTTGCGTTTGAATCAGTTCAAGGGTTGGTAAAGCTCGATCCGGTTCCCCTCAGGATCGTTGATCCACGCGAACCGCCCGTAGTCAAAGTCCTCGGTCTTCTCGATGGGGATGCCGTCGGTCTTCAGCTGCTCGAGGAACGCAGCGAGGTCCTTCACCCGGTAGTTGATCCCGCACTCGCGCCGCTCGGGGGGGAGGGTAGTCTTCGACTGCGAGATCGAGAACACCGTCGTATCGACCTTCGACGAATCGCTGAGCCGCCGGTACTTGAACTCGGTACCGTAGACCTTGCCCTCCTCGTACGTCTCGAGCTTGAGGCCGAACGTCTGAGCGTACCAGTTGGAGAGGCTCTTCGCGTCGTTGGCGTAGATGAAAACCCCACCGATCCCGTCGATCGAGATCCGCTTCGGGGCCTTGCTGCCGATTGCGCTCCTGGGCATGCGCGAATCTAGGTAATCCTCGAGCAGGCCGGAAGTTGGTACGATCCCTTGCATGGCATGCCGGTTGCTCCTATCTTACGCTCTGACAATGCGATAAGCGGGAGATCCGGGCGGATCACCCCACCCTCTGGCCCTCGAATTCTGAGGCGTGCTGAAGGAGTTCTGGCCACTGGATGGCGCCCACAAGGGCGGCTTCTCGTTGCGCGGGCTCCTCAAAAGGGTCCGCGTTTTTTGTTTCCTTTTTTCAAGGGTAGCTCGTATTCAGGACACCACCAAGCGCGTACGCGTCAACAAGCAGATCCGGATCAGTCCCATCAGAGTCATTGCCGCCGATGGGGCGCAGCTCGGAATCATGGATGTAGAAACAGCTTTAGCGGCAGCGATCGAGCAGGGACTGGATCTGGTGGAAGTCGCACCAATGGCGAGGCCGCCCGTGGCCCGCATCATGGACTACGGGAAATTCAAGTTCGAGCAGGCGAAGATGGCCCGCCAGGCGAAGAAAAAGCAGCACGTGATCCACCTGAAGGAAGTGAAGTACCGTCCGGGAATCGAAGAGCACGACTTCATGACGAAGACGCGACACGCTCGCGAATTCCTGAACGAAGGAAACAAGGTGAAGGTGACGTTGATGTTCAGGGGCCGGCAGATCGCCCACCCGGAGCTCGGACGTCAGGTTGTCAATCGGGTCGCGCAGGAGCTCGCCGACGTGTCGAAGATCGAGAGCGATCCGAAGTTCGAAGGGAAGTTCATGACCATGATCCTCGCGCCCAAGTAGCGCGAGTCTACATATCGAAGGGAACAGCAATGCCGAAGATGAAATCCCATAAGGGTGCGCGCAAAAGATTCAAAATCACCGGTTCCGGCAAGGTGAAGCGGATGAGAGCGTTCAAGAGCCACATCCTCACCAAGAAGTCGCCGAAGAGAAAGCGCCACCTCCGCCGCGCAACCACGATTCAGACGCCGGGCGAAGCCAAGAACATCAAGCGCCTGCTTCAGGCCTAGAGGACATAGACAATGCCACGCGTTAGATCGAGCGTCGCGCGCTTGAAGCGCAAGAAGCAGGTAATGAAGGCCGCCCGAGGTGCGTTCGGCGCCCGGAGCAAGCTGTGGAAGGCCGCGAAGGAGAACGTCGAGCGCGGCTGGAAGTACGCGTACCGCGATCGCAAGAACAAAAAGCGCGATTTCCGGAAGCTGTGGATCGTCCGCATCAACGCGGGCGCGCACTTGCACGGAATGTCGTACTCCGTGTTCATGCACGGCCTCAAGAAGGCAGGCATCGAGATCGACCGTAAGGTTCTCTCGGACATTGCTGTCCACGACTCGGCAGCGTTTACCGCTCTCGCCGAAAAGGCGAGGTCAGCCCTGGACGCCGCGTAACGTCGCTCACGTATTTGAAAAGGACTCTACCGGCGCTAATGTCCAATCAGCGCGGTGGAGTCCTTTTGCGTTTCGCTCACACCCACCCTGAATCGTGACGCTCTCGGAATTTCAGCAACTCGTCACCAACGTCGCCGCCGAAGGCGAAAAGCTCGTCGATGCTGCTACTACAGCCGCATTGCTCGAGGAGGCGCGGACATCGCTGCTCGGAAGAAAATCCGGACGACTCCCGGATCTCTTCAAGCAGCTGCCGTCGCTCGCGCCAGCGGAGCTTCGTGAAGCGGGCTCGCTGATCAACGCCGTCAAGGCGAAGCTGGAGACGCGGCTTGACGACAGGCGGCGGCAACTCGAAGCGGCCAGCTCCTCGAAAAGAACCGTCGATCTCACCATGCCCGCACGGCGGCGGTGGCTCGGATCGAAGCATCCCGTAACGCTCGTGATCGAGGAGATCGAGGAGATCTTCCGCGAGCTCGGATTCACCGTCGCGCTCGGGCCGGAAGCAGAGACTGAGTGGTACAATTTCACGGCGCTCAATTTTCCTGCCGACCATCCGGCGCTGGATCTCCACGACACGCTCTACCTCGGCGAGAACGTGATGCTGAGAACTCACACCTCGCCGGTGCAGATCCGCACGATGCAGAAGTTCAAGCCGCCGATCAGAATCCTGAGTCCCGGGAACGCCTACCGTCGCGACTTCTTCGACGCCTCGCACGCGCCGATGTTCGCGCAGATCGAAGGCCTCGCGCTCGATGAAGGCGTGAGCTTCGTCGATCTGAAGGCGACGCTCACGCATTTCGCCAACAGATTCTTCGGCAAGACCAAAACCCGCTTCCGTCCCAGCTATTTCCCGTTCACGGAGCCGTCGGCCGAGATGGACGTGGAGTGCCAGCTGTGTCACGGCTCCGGCTGCCCGAGCTGCAAAGGCACCGGGTGGATGGAGATTCTCGGCTCCGGCATGGTGCACCCATCGGTCGTGAACGCCGCGGGACTCGACGCCGATCGCTACACCGGGTGGGCATTCGGCATGGGACCCGCTCGCGTCGCGATGCTGCGCTACAACATCCCGGACATACGGATTCTCTACGATTCGGACGTGAGATTCCTGTACCAGATCTCGCAATGAAGCTTCGCCGACTACTCTTTTCGACCGCTCTTACACCATGAACGCCTCGTACGAGTGGCTGCGCGCGTTCGTTCCGTTCAAGCTCAGTCCCACCGAGCTGCGGGATATGCTCACATCGCGTTGCGCCACGGTCGACGATCTCGTGTCGCTGCGTGACGATCTGCGCGACGTCGTGATCGGCCGCGTCGTCGAGGCCGGCCGGCATCCGAACTC
>JBBQWD010000115.1:0-5337 GCA_038210945.1 Gemmatimonadales bacterium | reverse complement strand
GAATCCGCGGTCATCGCCAACTTCGCCGCGGGCGTGGAGGTTGCGAAGCTAGGCGCCGCCACCGTGGGCATCGACGAGGTCATCGAAGCTTATGATCTCTTCGGCGCCACCGGCGAATTTGCCGTCTGACGGCCGCGCGATTCTGACTTAGGAGAAGGTTTGCCGATTATCAAATGGGGCTTGGCGGCTGTCGCAGTGTTGTCGACAGCAGTGACTGGTGTCGCCGGCGGGCAGAGTACGTTCGAGCCGGGCGCGACCCCGATGACGATCATGAGAACGTCGCCGGACTCCGCGGCGGCGCGGCAGAACCCTGGATGTCCTCTCTCCCCTACCCAGCTTCGCGCCGTGCGCGCCGGAGTTGGGACTGGCTTCGTCGCCGGCAACGCGTACCTCTACCACTACTTCAAGAAGGCGTGGTGGTCGGGCGAGCGCGCTCCGCGCTTCTTCTTTCACGCCGACTGGGATCAGGAATTCCGCGACCAGGACAAGTTCGGCCACATGCTCGGCGGGTACCATCTCGCCCGCATCGGCTACGCGGGATTGCGTGAGGCGTGCGTGAGCGACAAAAAGGCGATCGCCTGGAGCGCAGCGTACGCGGCGCTGTTTCAGCTCCAGATCGAGATCTTCGACGGACAATTCAAGAAGTACGGATTCTCGTACGCCGACATGATCGCCAACACCACGGGGCAGGCTCTCGCGGTGATGCAGGAGCTGCATCCGAGCTGGAGAGCGGTCAAGCCGACGTTTTCGTATCACCAGACTCGCGCTCTCAAGAACAACGTGCCGGGTTCGGAGCTCCGTCCGTCACTCGACTATTCCGGGCAGACGTACTGGTTCTCTGCCGACATGGCCCAGCTTCTTCCCAATGGGGCGCAGTACTGGCCTTCGTTCATCCGATTGTCGGCGGGTCACTCGATTACAGATTGGAAGAACCCTACGACCGGGGCGACGCAACGCGCGCAGCGAAAGATTCTGCTGTCGCTCGATTTCGATCCTGAGAAGCTTCCGGGCAACGCGCCGCTCTGGAGAACGATTAAGCACACGCTGAGCTACTACCACTTCCCCGCCCCTGCGCTGGAGATCACGCCCGAGCTTCACATTTCTCCATGGTATAGATGATTCGGGCGCAACTGGCTTGGGTAATTGGCGCGTCGGCTCTCTTGGCGGCCGTTCCTGTGACCGCGGGAGCGCAAGCGTCGCCTTACGTTCCGCTCGACGACATCGCTTACACCTACGTCGACGCACTCGTGGCGCGCGGATTCTTTCGGGAGCTGCCAACGCTGGAGCGACCATACACCGAGGGCGCGCTTCGAAAGGCGATAGACTCCGCGCGGGTCGGATCGCCGAACGCGAGGATTAGCTCTTACCTCGACGCGTTGTACGACGCAATCGAGAAATACGCTGTGCGGCCGTACACAGTCGACAGCAGTCCCGAGTTGCCCTTCCGCGTGCGGGGCAGCGGCGATTTCTACGTCACCGCTCAGACGTCTGGGCGGCGTGAGCTGATGCTCGCTGACGATCGCAGCAGTTTTCGTCCGGCTGGGACGATACGCGTCGTGACGGCCGGCGGTCCGATCGCCGGATCGATCAGACCGCTCATTGATACGCGCCTCAACGCGGACCCCGAGTTTGCTGGACGGAAGGACAGGAAGGTCGCCGGCCGTACGGAAGACGGATACGTGAGCGGCCAGTGGAAATACGCCGAGCTCTTTTTCGGGCGCGCAGCGCGCAACTGGGGTCCGCCAACGCTCTACGGGTTGCAGCTCGGCAACTACGCCTACACCTACGATCACCTGTTCGTCAGGATCGGCTCGGATAAGGCGCACATCTCGAGCGTGATAGCCCGCCTCGACGATTTCCAGGATGCAACGGGCCAGACAGTGCAGCGCTTCTTCTCAATCCACCGCCTGGCCGTGCAGCTTGGCAATTGGGATCTCGCTGGTTCCGAGAGCTATCTCTACACGGGAGTCGGCCGAGGATTCGAGCCGAGTCTCGCGAACCCGTTCAACATCTACTCGCTGTCGTGGCGGAACGAGAAGGAAGAGGGCAACCTTGGGCTCGGTGCCGAGCTCGCTTATCGCTCACGGAGACTCGGCACGTTGGCGGCGCACCTGTTCATCGATGACCTGCAGATCGATCGCTGCAATCCGCTTTGCAGGGAGCCATCGTCCTACGGTGCGACTCTTTCGGCTGAGGGACTGCCGTTGCGCGGAGACCAGCGCTGGTTCGCGTCGTATACGCGCGTGTCGAACCTGGCGTACCACACGCCCACCGTGGCCGAGCGTTATGCGGTATTCGACGTCGGTTTGGGACGGGGCTTCAGCGATTACGACGAGCTGAAGGTTGGCGCTGATCTGGCGCTGCTGCACCGCGCTCCGCTCCGGGTCTACGCTGCCCACCGGAGACAGGGCGAAGGAGATTATCGTGCGGCGTATCCATTGCCGGCGGATTACGCGACAACCCCCGGAATCTTCAGCGGCGTCGTGATGGGAGTGACGCGTGTCGGGGTCTCGGGCGCGACTCGTTGGAAATTCAGCGAGCTGAGTGGAGACATCGGCGTCAATCATGTCACCAACGACGCGCACGTTGCGGGCGTGAGCCGGACGGGGTTCGAGGGACGCGTCAAACTTGCAATAGAGCCGCGGTGGAGCATTTCGTTTTGACCTTCATTCTTGGCCCAGCTGCATGAGCGTCGCAGTCATTTCCGGATCCGCTGGTCTCATCGGCTCTGAGGCGGCTGTGTTCTTCGCGGAATCGCGGGGCCTCGACGTCGTTGGAATAGACAACGACATGCGCCGTCGCTTCTTCGGCGACGAGGCGTCGACGTCGGCGAGTCTCGCAAGGCTGAAGCAGCGACTTGGTAAGAAGTACACGCACAACGACACGGACATACGCGATCAGCCCGCGATCTCCAAGATCTTCAAGAAGTATGGGCGAGACGTGTCGCTGGTCGTGCACACCGCCGCGCAGCCGTCGCACGACTGGGCGGCGACCGATCCGTCGACTGATTTCACAGTCAACGCCAATGGAACCGCGGTGATGCTGGAAGAAACGTGGCGGTCGTCGCCGGACGCGGTGTTCATCTTCACGTCGACCAACAAGGTCTACGGCGATACCCCCAATCGCCTTCCTCTGATAGAGATGGAGAAGCGCTGGGAGATCGACCCGTCGCACCAATACGCTGATGGCATCAAGGAGGACATGTCGATCGACGCCACCCTCCACAGTCTCTTCGGCGCTTCGAAGGTCGCGGCCGACATTCTCGTCCAGGAGTACGGCCGGTACTTCGGAATGAAGACGGCGTGCTTCCGCGGCGGCTGCCTCACCGGTCCGAATCACGCGGGCACTGCCCTGCACGGTTTCCTCGCGTACCTGATGAAGTGCGCTGCGACCGGCCAGCGCTACACCGTCAACGGATATCAGGGCAAGCAGGTGCGCGACAACATCCACAGCGCCGACCTCATCGCCGCGTTCAACGCATTTTACTCGGCGCCGCGCAGTGGCGAGGTGTACAACGTCGGAGGCGGGCGGGACAGCAATTGCTCGATGAAAGAAGCGATCGAGCTGTGCGAGGAAATCGTGGGCCGGCCGATGTCCGCCAAGTACAGCGACATCAATCGGGTCGGGGACCACATCTGGTGGATCAGCAGCCTCGAGCGATTCAGGAGTCACTACCCCGAGTGGAGAATCCGCCGCGACGTTCCGATGATTCTCCGCGAGATCTACGAGCACAACCGCGAACGCTGGCAATCGCAGAGTCCAGCGACCGTCGGATGATCAGCCGCGGCAAGCGCAACGTGCTCGGCGTTTCTGTCGATGTGATCGACTACGAGTCGGCGGTAGATCAGATCGTAAAGGCAGCGAAGACCAAGCGCGGCTTTTCGGTGACCGCTCTCGCCGTGCACGGAGTGATGACCGGCGCGATGGACTCCGAGCAGCGCTTCCGTCTCAATCATCTCGATCTCGTGGTGCCCGACGGCCAGCCGGTGCGTTGGGCGCTCAACCTTCTGCACTCCGCCAAACTCAGCGAACGCGTCTACGGTCCGACGCTGATGCTCGAGCTATGCGAGCGCTGCGCAAAGGAGGGATTGCCGATCTACCTGTACGGCAGCAACGCCGAAGTACTCTCGAATCTGCGCCGCCGATTGCAAGCACGCTTTCCGAATCTCCAAATCGCGGGAGCACAGCCGTCAAGATTTCGTCGCGTCACCCCCGAGGAGAAGTCGGAGATCGTGAAAACAATACGCGATAGCGGCGCGCGGATCGTGTTCGCGGGCCTGGGGTGTCCTCGACAGGAAGTGTGGGCGTACGAGTATCGAGATGCGCTCTCGCTTCCCGTGATCGCCGTTGGCGCAGCATTCGACTTTCACGCCGGGACAATTTCTCAAGCACCGCCAAGTCTTCAGCGCGCCGGCCTCGAATGGCTATACAGACTCTCGCGCGAGCCAAGAAGGTTGTGGCGGCGTTACGCGCTCCTCAACCCGTTGTATATCGCGATGGTGACAGCCCAGGCCGCCGGCGTGAGAAGATTTAACGGCGGTACGCGTCCAGACCACGAGATGAACTACGGTTAAAGCCCGAAGCCCCCAGCCGCTCCGCTCACTGCCCCAAGCAGGTAGTCTTCATTTGCAGTTGCACAGACCCGAATCCCCCCGATACTTTCAGCGAACGGGGCCCTTAGCTCAGTCGGTTAGAGCAGCGGACTCATAATCCGACGGTCGCAGGTTCGAGTCCTGCAGGGCCCATAGCCAATTAGCTGATGCCATTCCGCTCAAAGCTCCTTTTCGCCGTCCTGG
Source organism: Gemmatimonadales bacterium (assembly GCA_038210945.1). GTDB lineage: Bacteria > Gemmatimonadota > Gemmatimonadetes > Gemmatimonadales > Gemmatimonadaceae > UBA4720. The sequence goes on along the minus strand of JBBQWD010000115.1, from coordinate 541 downwards.
CGGTCGCGCTCGCCTCGTGCGGCCCCTCGCTGACAACGCCATCAAGCACCGACATAACAGGAACGTGGACGTCGCCCGGCCCGGCGGCCGGAATGACGAACATGTCGATCACGTTGACGCAGGCCGCGGATGGATCGCTAACGGGAACGTACACCGCGATCGGAACGAAGGGTCTCCAGTTCTGTCCGGCCACTGGACCCTGTACCATTTCGAGCACGATCTCGGGCCTCAACTCGGTGCTGCAGGTCTTTTTCTACATGACGGACGCGGGGACTTTCACCGGCCAGGTGACCGCACCAGGGACGATCACGGGCGCGATGTCCCGCATGAGCGCGACCGACCCAGTGCAGTTCACCCGCCAGTAAGGGCGGGCTATCTGGTTATGCCACACCGCTCTACACCCATCGCCTCTACTACCGCTACAGCGGCCTGACCCATATCCTTATAGACTCTTTTGGCCGGCTCTTCGGAGCTGTCTCGAGGGCGCGTAGCTCAGCTGGTTAGAGCGCTGCTTTCACACAGCAGAGGTCCGGGGTTCGAG
>JBBQWD010000114.1:0-5481 GCA_038210945.1 Gemmatimonadales bacterium | reverse complement strand
TAGATGAGCCCATTCACTACCGCCAAGCTCGCGCTGATGATAGTCGCCGCCGTCCTGCTGGGGTGGGGCATCAGGACAGATGACAGCGCACTTCGGTGGGCGGGAATCCTGTTCCTGTTCATCGCGCTCGTTCTGAGGTTCTTCAAGCCTCGAAAGCCTCGCGGCGCTCCGTGACGCGTCCGCGCCCGACGACCATCGTCGATGCGCCTCGCTTGTCGAAGAAGCTCGGGGTCGACCTCGTGCTCGCGAGCGAGACGCTGCAGTACACCGGAAGCTTCAAGTTCCGCGCTGCTTACAACGTCGCATCCAACGTCAAGCAGGCGCACATCATCACCGCGTCGTCGGGAAACTTTGGCCAGGCCATCGCCTACGCGTGCGCGTTGTTCAAGAAGCGATGCACTGTGGTGATGCCGGCGACGGCACCCAAGATCAAGGTCGATGCGGTGCGAGAGTACGGAGCCGAAGTCGACCTGGTCGACCTCAAAAAGAAAGGGAGGCTCGAGCGCCTCGGTGAGCTCGCCAAACAATTCCCCGAAGCGTACGTCGCCAGTCCCTACGACGATCCATTGGTGATCGAAGGGAATGCGGGACTCGCGAGAGAGTTGTTCGCTCTAGGACTGGATCTGGACTTCATTGTCGCGCCGATCGGTGGTGGTGGCCTCACATCGGGATTGGTGAAGGCTGTTAAACAAAGAGGGGAGAAGATCGAGGTTCTTGCCGCGGAGCCGACTCTATCCAATGACGCGGCCGAATCCTTTCGGGCCGGTCACATCGTCTCGCTGCCGGACGAATCTAACACGATCGCTGACGGCGCTCGGGTGCTCCGGCTCGGGGACAACAACTGGGAGATCCTCAGTCACGGGCTCGCGGGAGTGATCGAGGTCTCCGAGGAACAGATCATGGAAGGCGTGCGACTACTCTTCGCCCTCGCGAATCTGAAGGCCGAGCCAACTGGAGCGCTGGCCCTCGGCGCAGTTCTGGCCGAGCCTGATCGCTTCCGGGCCAAGAGAGTGTGTTGTGTGATCAGCGGGGGGAACGCCGATCCCGCGCTCTATGCGAAACTGATCGAAGGGATTTGACGCAATCCCCCTCGTCGACACCGCGCGGCGACACAACAATGACGGGCGGGATGTCGCGTCACACCGGTCCACCGGTCGTCGCTAACTTTCACGTGATGCCGACACCGACCATTCAGGATGCGCGCAAGCTGCTCAAGAGCGCATTCGGCTACGAAGCATTCCGCCCGGGCCAGGAGGCGGCCGTGTCGGCGATCCTGTCAGGCCGAGACACTGTCGTCGTGCTCCCAACGGGTGGCGGAAAGTCGCTTTGCTTCCAGGTACCGGCGCTGCTCATGCCGGGGCTCACCGTCGTCGTCTCACCTCTGATTTCGCTGATGAAGGATCAGGTCGACGCGCTCACGGCGAGAGGACTGCCGGCGGCTTTCATCAACAGCACACTCTCGTCAGCCCAGGTTTCGGATCGGTTGGCGCGCGTGGATCGCGGCGAGATCAAGCTTCTCTACGTCGCGCCCGAGAGATTCGATTTCGGCCGGACCGCTGAACGGCTACGCAACGCGGGTGTGTCGCTCCTCGCCATCGACGAGGCTCACTGCATCAGCCAGTGGGGTCACGATTTCCGTCCCAGCTATCTTCGTGTAAAAAAGGTTCACGAAGAGCTAGGCTCGCCAACGACGATCGCGCTCACCGCGACTGCGACGCCCGAAGTTCGCCGCGACATCAGCCGAGAGCTGGCCCTCAGGAATCCGGAGACGATCATAACCGGCTTCGATCGCCCGAATCTCACTTACTACGTGGTACCGGTGAAGAACGACGCCGAGAAGGAACGGCGGCTCGCCGAAATACTTCGCAAGCACAACGGGTTGGCGGTGATCTACGCATCGACGCGGAAAGCGGTGGACCACCTCACGACGGTGCTCGAGCGCGCGAGGATTCCCGCGGCCGGGTACCACGCCGGCCTCGACGATTCGAGGCGCCGCGAAGTTCAGGAAGCGTTCATGTCCGAGAAGATCCGTGCGATCGTCGCGACGAACGCGTTCGGGATGGGAATCGACAAGCCCAATGTGCGGCTGGTGATCCACTACTCGATGCCCGGCACTCTCGAAGCCTACTATCAGGAAGCGGGTCGCGCCGGCCGTGACGGCAATCATAGCGACGTGTTCCTGCTCCACGCTTTCCCGGACCGCTTCACGCATGAGTTCTTCATCAAGGGATCGTATCCCGAGCGAGCCGTAGTCGAAGAGACCTACGAAGCGCTGAGAAGACTGTCGGACAAGCAGGGCTTCGTCAGCGCTCAACCCGAGGATCTGCTTCGGGCGATCAAGTCCAAGGCGAGCACGAGGGAGATCGAGGGGGCGGTAAGGATCCTCGAGAAGAGCGGGGCGCTCACACTCAGCAGCGGCGACCAGACGCGCGTGCACGTCCGGCTCCTAGCCACGCCCGACCGTATCAAACGCGAGCTGACGGGCGAAGCAAACCCGGAGCTGGGATTGCTGCGCGCGCTTTGGCGCGGCGTCGGTCCGGCACTCCGCACCGGGGCGGTCGTGGATCTCGACGGCTTGCCGCCCGGGCTTGGCGGATCCGCCTCGTGTGGGCCGCTCCTCGATGCGCTCGAAGACAAGCAATTCCTGACGTGGGAACGGCTCGGGACTGGTTCTTATCTCGCGGACAAGAGCGCGCCACTCTCGAAATTCAAGATCGATTGGGAGCTCACGGACCGTCGCCGTTCCGCCGAGCTCTCAAAGCTTCAGGCAGTTCAGAAGTACGCTTATGCAAAGGACTGCCGTCGCGGATTCGTGCTGCGCTACTTCGGTGATCCAGCGGCTCGGCCCCGCTGCTCCGGATGCGACAACTGCCTCGGCATTACGGTGGTGGCGGCCATGGAAGAAGATGCCCCGCGCAAGCAACGCGGCCGCAAGAAATCACCGGCCGACAAACCCCGCTTTGCCGATGTCAGCGACGAGGTAGTAGTGGGCCCGGGCGAGGAACGACTGCTCGCGGCGCTCAAGACCGTACGCACGGCGATCGCGCGCGAGGAACACGTGCCCGCATATATTGTATTCTCTGATCGTACGCTGGCTGAACTCGCGGTGCGACGTCCTCGATCGCTCAACGCTTTGCAGAACGTGCGGGGGGTGGGACCGATGAAGCTCGAGCGATATGGCCCGCGCTTTCTCGCCGCGATTTCCGAGGCGGATGAGACCGAAGCGGCATGACGGCCGGGATATCCTGACCGCAAACCCTCGTCGATGAAGTGATGAAATTACAACTCAGGCGTGCATGCGTGTTTCCCTTCTACGCGCTGGGAGGCGCGCTGGTATTTCTTTCGGCCACTCGAGCTGCCTCGGCGCAGCAGTCGAATGCAACAGCGCAGTCGATCAATGCGCCGCTCCCGTTCGATCCGGCCGTGACCCTCGGTGTGTTGCCGAACGGGATGCGCTACTACATCCGGGAAAACCACAAACCCGAGAAGCGCGCGGAGCTGAGGCTGGTTGTTAACGCCGGCTCGGTTCTGGAGGACGAGGATCAACGCGGCCTCGCTCACATGGTCGAGCACATGGCATTCCGGGGAACGAAGCGGTTCGCCAGGAATGAGATCTCGAGCTACCTCGAGTCGGTCGGAATGCGTTTCGGTCCGGATATCAACGCGTTCACCAGCTTCGACGAAACCGTTTACATGTTGACGATCCCCACCGACACCGCCGCAATCGTCGATAAGGGATTTCAGATTCTCTCGGAATGGGCGCACAACGTCGCCTTCGAGCCGTCGCAAATCGAAAAAGAGCGTCCCGTAGTCATCGAAGAGTGGCGCCTGGGTCAGGGCGCCGAAAACCGGATGCAGAACAAGTGGTTCCCGGTGCTGTTCTCTGGATCGAAATACGGAGCGCGCACTCCGATCGGTGACAAGACGATTCTGGAGACATACAAGCCGGCTACACTGCGGAGGTTCTACGATACCTGGTATCGTCCGGATCTGATGGCCGTCGTTGCGATCGGTGACTTCGACAAGCGGCAGATCGTGAGTCTCATCAAGCGATACCTCGGCCCCATACCAAATCCGGCCAACCAACGGACTCGACCACTCTTTCCGGTACCCGCGCTCGACAGCACGCTGTTCTCCGTCAACAGCGACAAGGAAGCCACGCGCTCGGTCATCCGGCTCCTGTACAAGCAGCCAAAGAGAACCAACACCACGACGGCGACGTACCGGCAACATTTGGTCGAGCAGCTGTTTGCATCAATGTTCAACGACCGATTCTCGGAGATCACGCAGAAGCCGAACCCGCCATTCATCAACGCGTTCGCGAATCAGGGCGATCTCGTCCGCTCCGCGGAATCGTTCTCTCTCTCTGCCATAGTCTCCGACAACGGAATCCAGCGGGGGCTCAACGCCCTCCTGACCGAAGGGGAGCGCGTCAAGAGATTTGGATTCCTTCAATCAGAGCTCGATCGGGCCAAGAAGGATGTGCAGCGAGGAATCGAGCAGGCGTACGCCGAGCGTGAGAAGACGAACTCGGATGTCTACGCCGAATCGTACGTTTCCGCGTTTCTCAGATCCCAGCCGTCGACAAGCGTCGAATACGATCTTGCCGCGATCAGCCGGTTTCTTCCCACGATAACGCTCGCCGAAGTGAACAAGCTCGCGGCGCAGTGGATGACTAACAGAAACAGGGTTCTCGCAACGACGTCGCCCGAGAAGCCAGGAATCGTCAACCCGACTCGGGGAGAGTTGCTGCTCGCATTCGACGCGGTTAAAGGTGCGGACATTGGCGCGTACACCGAAACCGCGCCGTCCCAGCAGCTCGTGGACAAGGATCCAGCCGGCGGGCGTGTTGTCTCGCAACGTGAGATCAAAGAGATCGGAGTTACCGAATGGAAGCTCTCGAATGGCGTGCGTGTTCTGCTCAAGCCCACCGATTTCAACGCGGATCAGATCTCCTTCACGGCTTATAGTCCGGGCGGCGCATCGCTCTTGTCGGATGCCGCCTACGTTGCGGCGAGCGCGGCCGATCTCATTCCTCAAACGAGTGGCGTCGGAAAGTTCAGTGTCATCGATCTGCAGAAATTCCTCGCCGGCAAGCAGGTGAGTGTCTCGCCATCCATTGATGATCTCTCCGAAGGGTTTTCGGGCGGCGGCTCACAGCGCGATCTCGATACGATGTTCCAGCTGGTGTACCTGTACTTTACCGAGCCGCGTCTCGATACGGCTCTCGTCAACACGTTCCTCGGACGCTTCAGGGGCGTCCTTGCCAACCGGAGCGCCAGCCCCGAAGCTGCGTTCAGCGACACACTCCAGGTCACGATGGCCCAGCACTCGGTTCGCGAGCTGCCCGTCTCCGCCGCCACCCTGGATCAGATCGATGCGTTCAAGTCCTTCGACTTCTACAAGGACAGATTCTCCGATGCGAGCGGATTCACCTTCGTCTTCGTGGGAAACTTCAAGCTGGACTCGATCAAGCCGCTG
>JBBQWD010000113.1:0-5569 GCA_038210945.1 Gemmatimonadales bacterium | reverse complement strand
TCGTCGGCTCCGCCGACCGAATCAGAATCGAACATCACGCGCGCGTTCGACGCTGGATGGGGCGGAGTCGTCACGAAGACAATCGGGTTACATCCCGTCGTCAACGTCTACGGCGCGAAAGCCAAGTTCATGCGCACGTCTCCCGACGATGCCAACGTGTCGATGAAGAAGCGCCCGGGTGCCGCGCTGCATTCGTCGTGGAACTGGGAGCTGATCTCCGACAAGACGCTGGAGTGGTGGGCGCCACGCATCCGCCGCATCAAGGAGGCGTTTCCGAACAGAGTTCTGATTGCTTCGATCATGGCCGGCTCTGGCAACGACAAGGAGCTGAGGCACTGGCAGGAGCTGGCGGAGACGGTGCAGGGAGAGGGCGCGGACGGGCTCGAGCTCAACTTCTCCTGTCCGCACATGGACCGCCGCGACATGGGATCGAACATCGGCAAGGATCAGGGACTTTGCTCCGTCGTGACCGAGGCGGTGAAGGAAGTCGCGAAGGTGCCGGTATGGTGCAAGCTGACTCCTGCGACGGCTGACATCGTCGTCGAGGCCGCCGCGTGCTTCCGTGGCGGAGCGGACGCGATCGTTTCGTCAAATACGTTCCCGTCCATTCCGCTCATCGATCCGGAGACACTCGAGTTCGAGATCAACGTGGACGGCCTGGTCTCGAGCGGGGGACTTGGCGGCCCGGCGATTCTCCCGCTCGCGCTAGCGAAGATGGCGCAGCTTACGAAGGCGTTTCCCGACAAGAGCTTTTCCGGAATTGGAGGCGTGTCGGATTTCAATCAGGCCGCCTCTTACTTCCTGCTCGGTTGCGGAACCGTGCAAGTGTGCACGTCCGCGATGCTCGATCAGGCGGTCGGTCCAAACGTCATCAAGCGTCTGCTGACGGGTCTCGACAAGTTCATCGACGAGCACGCGAAGGACGGCTGGAAGAGCGTGGAGGATTTTCGGGGGATCCGGCGCGACAGGATCGTGCTCCAATCCGAGATCAGGCGTCCTGAGGCCGCTGAGTATCACTCTGGGTACGAGACAGTCGAAGGCTACGCTGCGCCGCAGCCCGAAGAGACGGTGCGGGCGTAACTCGTGACAATCGCCCAGACCTCAGTTCCTACTGGTCGCGCTACGACCGCCAAAGGAGCGAAATCGTCCGCGCGCGTAGAGATGCCGCCGTGCGATCACAAACCCAAGCCGTACACCGGGCCATCTCGCGAAGAGCTCATCGCGATGAGGCGGAAGTACACGAATCCCGCGGTCTTCACGCTCTACGGCGAGCCGCTCCTCATCGTCGAGGGATACATGCAGTGGCTGTTCGACGAGACAGGGAAGCGTTACCTCGACATGTTCGCCGGGATCGTTACCGTCTCATGCGGACACTGCCATCCGAGGATCGTGGCCGCGATCGAGAAGCAGGTCGAGACGCTGCAGCACGCCACGACGATCTACCTGCATCCGAACTTTCCGCTGCTGGCGAAGAAGCTCGCGTCGAAGATGCCGAAGGGTCTCGACGTCACCTATTTCGTGAACGACGGCAGCGAAGCCAATGATCTGGCGGTAACGATGGCGCGGCTGTTCACGGGAAATCTGGACGTCATCGCGCTCCGCAACGGCTATCACGGAGGATCGCCGAGCTCGATGGGGCTGACCTCGCACAACACGTGGAAGTATCCGCTGCCGAGCGCGTTTGGAATCCACCACGCCGTGTCGCCGGATCCATATCGAAGTCAGTTTGCCGGCACGCCCGAGGAGATTGCGACCAAGAGCGCGGAAGACATCCGCGCCATCGTCCGCTATTCGACCCCCGGGAAGATCGCGGCGTTCATTGCGGAGCCAATTCAGGGCGTCGGCGGCGCGACGTACGGCGCGCGGAATTATCTGAGCGAGGCGTACAAGATCACCCGCGAACACGGCGGCCTGTGCATCGCCGACGAAGTCCAAACGGGTTTCGGCAGAACCGGCGATCACTACTGGGGATTCGAGAACTTCGACGTCGTTCCGGATTTCGTTACGATGGCGAAGGGAATCGGCAACGGCGTGCCGCTCGGCGCCGTGACAACGCGGATGGATATAGCGCAGGCGCTCACTCAGCGCATTCACTTCAACACATTCGGCGGCAACCCGGTCTGCATGGCGGCCGGCCTCGCCGTGATCGATGTCATCGACGAAGACGGGCTGCAGGAGAATTCGCGCGTGGTCGGGAAGAGACTGAAGGATGGGTTCAATGCGCTCGCGAAGCATCACCAGCTGATCGGTGACGTCCGCGGCATGGGTCTCATGCTTGGCGTCGAGATGGTGCGCGACCGAAAGACGAAGGAGCCGGCGAAGCAGGAAACCCTGGCGCTGCTGGAGGCCGCGCGCGAGATGGGAGTGCTGGTCGGCAAAGGCGGCCTCGACGGCAACGTGCTTCGCATCAAGCCACCGATGTGCATCACGGCGGAGGATGCCGACTTCACATTGGACGTGCTCAATCAGGCACTCGCGTCGGTCAAGGGCTGATGGGAGCGAAGTTCGACACGATCGTGAAAGGTGGCAATGTCGTCACGCCAGCGGGAACCTTCACGGGTGACGTCGGAATAACTGACGAGAAGATCTCCGCACTCGGTATCAATCTGGAGGCGGATAAGAGCACTAAGGTCATCGACGCTAGCGGCCACCACGTGATTCCCGGCGTTCTCGACGTCCACGTGCACCTCGAGCTGCCCTTCATGGGAGCTGTCTCAGCTGATGATTACCGGACAGGAACCAGGGCCGGCGCTCGAGGTGGCGTGACGACGCTAATCGACTTCGCAATTCCGTACGCCGGCGAGTCGCTCAATGATGCGGCCGACAACTGGATGAAAAAGGCGGAAGGGAAATCGCTCATCGATTACACCTTTCACATCTGCATCACGCGCTGGAACGAGCACAAGGATCAGATCAAGGGAATGGTGGATCGCGGCTTCACTACCTTCAAGGAATTCATGATTTATGAGTCCGAGGGTTGGCAGTCGGACGATAGGGCGATGTTCGGTACGCTCGAGAAGATGAAGGAATATGGAACCATGCTTCTCGTGCACGCGGAATCGGCGCGCGTCCTGGACGAGCTGATCGCGCGTCACCATACGCCGGAGATGATGAAGAAATACGGTGCCCGGCTTCATCGGATGACGCGGCCCAACTTCATCGAAGCCGAAGCGATTCAGCGCGCGGTGCAGTGGTGCGAGGCGACGGGTGGGCAACTCTACATCGTGCACATGTCGACCGGCGAAGGCGCCGACATCATCCGCGCGGCCCAGGCGCGCGGCGTGCCGGTGCTCGCCGAGACCTGCGTGCAGTACCTCGTGCTCGACGACTCCGTGTTCGACAGAGAGGACGGTCACCTCTACGCGTGCTGTCCGCAGCTGAAGAAGCCGAAAGATGTCCAGCGACTGTGGCAGGGCCTCAAGAGCGGAGAAGTCTCCGTGGTGTCGACCGATACTTGCACATTCGACCGCGCGCAAAAAGCGATGTGGAACGGCGACTGGACCAAGATCCCGATGGGGATGCCCGGCCTCGAGACGTTGATGCCGCTCACGTACACTCATGGCGTGCTCGGTGGAAAGATCACGCTCGAGGAGATGTGCACCAAGCTCTCGACCAATCCGGCGAAGATCATGGGGCTCTACCCGCGCAAAGGAGCGATTCAGGTGGGAGCGGATGCCGACATCGCCATCGTCCATCCGACAAAGACCCACAAGGTCGATCCCGAATCGATGGAGACGAACGCGGATTGGTCGCCGTATGAGGGTTGGGACCTCGCCGGCTTTTCGCGGACGACGCTTTCACGCGGCGACGTGATCGTTGACGATTATGAAGTTGTCGGAAAGGCGGGGCGCGGTCAGTGGCTACCGCGCAAGACGGCGGGACTCGCTTCTTGACCGCGGCCGCAAGAGATGCGCCTTTTCCCGGTGCGGAGGGTGTAGGCGCGGACGACGACATCGTTCACAGCCCGCTCTGGAACAAGGATCTCGCTCCGACGCCTCTCTCTAGGCGCACCTGGTCCACCTACAACATCGCCGCGCTCTGGATCGGCATGAGTGTCGTCATCACGACGTACACGCTGGCGTCGGGGCTCATGCAGGAAGGCATGACGTGGTGGCAGGCGTTGATGACGATTCTTCTGGGCAACGTCATCGTGCTGATCCCGATGGTTCTCAATGCGCACGCTGGAACGAAGTATGGAATTTCGTTTCCAGTGATGTGCCGGGCCAGCTTCGGAGTCCGGGGCGCCAACATTCCGGCGATGCTTCGCGCAGTGGTTGCGTGCGGCTGGTTTGGGATCCAGACGTGGATCGGCGCGCTCGCGTTGAACACGCTCTTCGTCGCTGCATGGCCGAGTTGGGGCGCGGTGACGTGGGGCGTCGCACTCGCGTTCGCGCTGTTCTGGCTCCTCCAGGTCGCGATCATCGCGCGGGGAATCGAAGGCATCAAGATTCTCGGCAGCTACGCCGCGCCCTTTCTTCTTTCCGGAGGAATACTCCTTCTGCTTTGGGGCATCCGCCATGGCGGTGGCCTCGGCCACATTCTGACGGAATCGCAGCGGCTGCAGGGACAGACTCAGAACGTGTCATTCTGGAAGCTCTTCCCAGCTGCGCTTACGGCGAACGTCGGCTATTGGGCAACGCTGAGTCTCAACATTCCGGATTTCACCCGCTACGCAAAGAGCCAGCGATCGCAGATCACCGGCCAAGCCCTCGGCCTCCCGACGACGATGACTACGTTCGCGTTTATTGGCGTCGCGGTCACGAGCGCGACGATCGTGATATTTGGGAAGGCGATCTGGGATCCCGTAGTCCTCGTCACCATGATCGGCGGACCGGTGCTCATCATCGTGGCCGCGCTGGTGGTGCTAGCGGCGCAGCTGCACACCAACATGGCGGCCAACGTCGTCTCGCCGGCGAACGACTTCTCCCATCTGAGCCCGAAGAGAATCAGCTTCGTCACCGGCGGAATCATCACGGCTGTCATCGGGATTCTCATGATGCCGTGGAAGCTGTACGCCGGCGCGGGAGCCTACATCTTCACCTGGCTGATCGGGTATTCGAGTCTGATGGGCGCATTGGGTGGAATTCTCATTTGCGACTACTGGCTGCTGAGGAAGCAGCGGCTCGACGTCAACGATCTTTTTCGCATGAACGGCCGGTACAGCTACTGGGGCGGAGTGAATCCGCGAGCAGTAGCGGCGCTCGTTCTGGCGATTCTTCCCGTCGCGCCCGGATTCATTCGAGCAGCGACGACCCCGGGAGGCAGAGTCGCGCACCCCGATTTGTTCGATCAGCTCTACTCGTACGCGTGGTTCGTCACGTTCGGCTTGAGTTTTCTGATATACTGGCTGCTGATGCGGCGACAAATCACGCCAGCCAACACAAATTCCTAGGGAGAGCTGGATGCCTCGTGTTGTCAGATGCGGCCTGATCCAGGCTAGCCACGCGGGCGCGACGGATGCGCCGCTCGAGAAAATCCGCGAGGCCAATATCGAGAAGCACATGAAGTTTCTCGATCAGGCCGGAAAGCAGGGCGTGCAGATCGTCTGCATGCAGGAGATCTTCACCGG
>JBBQWD010000112.1:0-5584 GCA_038210945.1 Gemmatimonadales bacterium | reverse complement strand
GATGTGATGCGTTTGATCTTCGAATTCAAGGAAGGACAGCCGACCATTCCGGTCGCGCTGATACTCTACGCGCTATTCATCTGGCGCCTTCATCTCGCCCGGCGGACAGTAGCCGCCGAGGGACGTGTAGTAGCGGTTTAGCGGTAGCGGTCTAAGGGGTTGATCCAGGCCGGAGTGGCGGACTCCGGTTCCATCGCTAAGTATTTATCGTGGTCAAGAAACCGATTGGCCAGCTGATAGTCGCGCTTGGCCTCATGATTCTGGCTGATGATTCCGCCGCTCAGGTTCGGCTGCAAGCGGCGGCATCCATCCAACGCGCTCAGCTCAAGCCGGACTCAGCCGAGGTCTCGGACCATGCGCGGGATCTTCAGGCCCGGTTCGAGCGCTGGCGTCGGCGCGCCTTGCCGAAGTTTTACACCGGCCCCGCGGAGCACTGCATGATCGTTGGGCGCTTCTGCGAGTGGCATCCGCGCGTTCAGGATTATGTCGTTCCGGAAGAAGGAAGAGACATCCGTCGCGCGCGCGCGGACCTCCTGCGAGACCTCGAGAAGGCGTCAGCCACCCTTCCGGGTGACAACTGGATCGTCGGACAGCGTATCCGCTACCTCGTCGAATCGCGCGACAGCGCGGCGATTGGTGTCGCGCGCTCCTGTCGCGCCAGCAAATGGTGGTGCGAGGCTCTGCTCGGTCTCACGCTACACGTGAACGGGGATTTTGCGGCCGCGGACAGCGCGTTCTCGATCGCGCTCGCCGACATGCCATCTCTCAATCGCTGCCATTGGAGCAATCTGTCGCCCCTGCTGGACGACGACATACGCGGAACGTACAGGAAGATGTCCTGCGCCCAACGCGACGCCATCAACGCCCGCATGTGGTGGGTTGCCGACCCGCTCTACATGACGCCCGGCAACGAGCGGCGTACCGAGCACTTCTCGCGGGAGATGCACACCGCCTTGCAGGCGGATGCAGTGAACACCTATGGCTCAAGCTGGGGCGGTGACCTCAACGAGCTGATACTTCGCTTCGGGTGGGCCGAGAAGTGGACGCAAGCGTGGCCCAGTTTTTATGCGAACGTCGAGCCCATCGTCACCGGCCACGAGCGCGAGCCCGGATTTCATTTCTTTCTCACTCAGCGGCCACCGGACAGCCTGGCACAGATCGTTGACTCGCTCTTCGACATCTATCAGTTCCCACCGCGCGAGCAGTACGCGCCGGTCTATACCCGCGGGTTCGTGAGGCTCGACGCGCAGGTGGCGCGCTTCCGTCGGGGCGATTCGACGCGCGTAGTCGCCGCGTACGACGTTAGAGGTGATACGATCTTCGGTCGCCACAAATTCGCGGCGGCGTTGATAGCGATGGGCGACGAGACGACGACACAGTCCAGAAGCGAAGTCGGTGAGTCGCCGGTAAAGAACGTGCTGTCGGTGTCCATTCCGTGGAAGTCTCAGCTGATTGGAGTAGAGCTGCTGGCCGCGGACAGTGCGGGAGCGGCGAGATGGAGGTCAGGATTCGCCGAGATTCCGCTCGATTCGGGGCGCATCAGCGTCTCGGACATCCTCTTCGTCGACGGAGGTCCTTCCCTTCCCGCCGATCTCGACGAAGCGATTCCGCGCGCGCACGGTGGAACGAAGTTCCGTCGCGACGCCAAGATCGGATTGTTCTGGGAGCTTTACGGGAGAACGCCCGCCGACAGTGCGCTGCCAATCTCGATGACCATCACTCCGATCGAGGAAGGATTGTTTCGGCGAGCGTTCCGCGCACTACGGATCGCACCCAAGGCGACTCCGCTCAACATCCGCTGGCACGAGAACGGAGCGGCCGGGGTATTGTCGGCGAGGTCGGTGCTGCTCGACCTCTCGCTCGTGCCGGCCGGGAAATACTCGGTCAAGATCGAGGTTGGGAACGATCCGAGGGCGATAGCATCACGGTCTATCGAAGTGAAATAGGCAGCGATATCAATCTACCACCATCCAGGCCGTGAATCGCAGTCTCTGGTTATTCTCGATCTTCACTTCCCTGATGGCGAGTTCCGTTTCCGTTGCACAATCACCGAAACCTCGCTCAGCCAGGGATGCCATTTTCCAGGCGTTTGATCACTACTCTATTGTCCTGCTGGGTGAGGTTCACTGGAACGCTCAACAGCACCGCTTCGTTCAGCAGTTGCTACATGACCAGCGTCTTCCAGGGGCGGTAAACGACATCGCCGTCGAGTTCGGCAACTCCCTGTACCAGCCCCTGATTGATCGATACGTCGCCGGTGATCACGTTCCATTGGATTCGCTACGGCTGGTCTGGCGTAACACTACTCAGGTGCTGGCGTGGGATCGGCCGATTTATGGAGACATCTACGCGGCAGTGCGCGCCGTCAATCGTGCGCTCCCGTCGGCGAAGCGAATACGAGTCGTGGCACTCGACCCACCGATCGAATGGCGCTCAATGCGCAGCGCTGATCAGTTTCCCAGACTTTGGGGGTATCGAGATCCGGCCTGGTTCGAAACTCTCGACCGCGAGGTATTGTCGAAGGGACGAAAGGCGCTCGTAATCAGCGGCGCTCTTCACATACTGCGTCGTGATCCGCCAGACTTTCAGCCAAAGGCATTTGATCGGGTGCGGCTCGGAGATGCGATTGCCCAGCGCTATCCCACCAACGCGTATCGAATCTATCCGGCTACTGGACGAAGTTCGCTCGCCAGGATTGCGCGAGGGTGGCCGGCCGGGTCACCCGCAACCGCGTACCGAGACTGTGAGTACGTCGTGGAACTGCGGCGTCGTAATCAGCTCTTGTTGCCGATCTTCGGTCAGAACCAAGAAGCCCTGATCGACTCGCTCGTCTCCCGGGCTTACACCAAAAGGTCGCGCGGCGGAGGGCGCCCCTGCCCCAGTTAGCGCGTTGAGCTTCGCCGACGTCAGTTCGCTAGATCCTGCTGGGCGAATTGGACGGCTCGATGCCACAGCTTTCTGGGCGGAATAGGCCTATGAACCTCAGGGGGGCGCGGCTGTACCATAAGGTTAGCTTGCGCGACACTTCCTCCATACGCGACAAACCGTGAGAACTTACGTCAACACAGCAGTTGCACTCCTCGCACTCGTTTCCGGATCGCTGGATGCCCAGACATCTCGCATCTCGGTCGCGCCTGCGCGCCCTGAGCCGGGTGCTATCGTTCGACTGACGCTCAGTGCTCCCGCATTGCACGCGGACTCGGTAGTCTCGATTCGGGGCGCGATGGCGGGAGAGCCACTCCACTTCATCGCGTCGACCGCCGGAAAGTGGCACGCGATCGGAGCGGTTCCCGTCGATGCGACCGGCAGTCTGGTCGCCAGCGTCGTCGTGCAGAGAGTCTCAGGCAAAATCGAAACGGTTCGCGCGCGTCTTGTGCTGCCCAAGCTGCCACCACCAGTGTCGCAACCGCTCGCGGTCGACAGTAGCTTCTCTCGTCCGCTCGATTCCGCAACGGCTGCTCGGGTCGCCAGGGAGAACGCGCGCGCGCGAGACATCGGAACACGCGCTCACGATTCACCACCGATGTGGACGGGATCCTTCCTTCGACCGCGCACATCGGTGATCACCAGTGAATTCGGATCCGGCCGGGTCTTCAACGGCCGCGTAACCAGTCGTCACCTCGGCGTCGATTTCCGTGGCGCGGTCGGAGAGCCGGTGCTCGCGACGAACCGTGGAGTCGTTGCTCTCGTCGACAATTTCTTTCTCGCCGGCAATGTGGTTTACATCGACCACGGTGGTGGAGTCGTCACCGCGTACTTTCATCTCAGCAAGCCGCTCGTGGCGGTAGGCGACACGGTCACGAGAGGACAACGGATCGGACTCGTCGGAGCGACGGGGAGAGTGACCGGACCGCACCTGCATTGGGCCGCGCGCTACGGCACCATCACGGTCAATCCGCTGGATCTCGTCGCGCTCGACCGGAAGTGGTACGCCGGAACGCGCGCGGCGTCTACAACGGCGGTACCACGCAAGTCACAGGGGCGAAGCAAGCCGTAACTGTTCCAACCGCTTCTTGATAAACCTGCGCTCGGGCTCCTGGGTAGCCAGCTCGAGCGCGCGCTTGTAGGCGCTGATCGCATCCTCTACGCGACCGACCCTACGGCAAAGATCTCCGCGCGCCGCGTGGGCGAGGTGATAGTCGGTCAGATCTCCACGCACGAGACTTCTTCATCATTGACGCTACGGCATCCTCTCGTTCGCTGCTGGGAAGGAGCGCGCGGGGTACGGACCGATCTTGGCGACAGTGTATTCGCTGGCCCAGAAATCCGGCGGACCTTCGCTGTCCGCGACCTTGTGGCTCACGGGTTTCACTCCGCGCTTGAGATAAGCGGCGATCGCCCACAACTCCTGGTCGGACATGTGACGCCACGAAGGCCAAGGCATCGGTATGGCGAGATACTTTGGCGTCGCGGGGAAGTTGCCTACACCGGGCGTGGTCGAAGTGATGGTCACGTCCGGCGTTTCGCCCGGGCGCAGTCCATAACGCAGCGCGTTGAAGATCTGCCGCTCCGTGAACCGACCGGTTCCAGTGAGATTGTCCGGAGTCAGGTTTCGAGCGCGGGTCGTGAACGGACCGACCTTGAATTCCTGGAGCTCCGGAATCCGATCCCCGTCTAGCCAGCCGCGTGCTGCTGGATCGGAGCCCCCGCCGTGGCAATCGCCGCAGGCGTGGCTGACCACGAGCTGCCGGCCGAGGAGTATCTGCTCCTGCGACCCTTGTGTTACGCGCATGTCGGAGCCGCCTGATGTTGATCCTCCAGTCGGCGTGCAGCCGGCGATCACGACGGCAACAACCGTTGCAAAACAGCGACACGACTTGCCGAGCGTCAGCATAACGATTCCTCCGGTAGGTGACTTCGCGAATCCCTCTGAACAGCTCACCGAGAATCGACGCAGACAATAATCGTCATTGGTCTTTCGCGAAAGGATCTTTCTCGCAGCAGAATCATTGATTAGTCACACGTAGCGCGCGATCGCCATTCCCGCCGCAGCCGACAGCAGCAGGACTACGACAAAGGCGTTTGAAATCGCCACACGCCGGGTGATCCGCGCCATCTCGGCCGCGATGCTATCTCTCGCGCCGTCGTCGGGAGCAGCGGCGAGCGACGCACCCAGTTTTCCGATGCGGACAAAGCCGGGTCGGCTGACCAGCAATGAGAGGACGAACCCAATCGTAGCCGCAACCGCGGCCGTCGCGAACGTGCGGCCGGTGGGCGTCGAGAAATACGCTCGGGAGAAACCGATCGACGCGATCGACATCAGCCGCAGTCCGGATGCGATCGTTAGAAGCGCCACGACCGGCAAGGCGATGAATAGACGCCGCTTCTGAAGGCCAGCCATCACCTGTCCCGCCACCGCCGGCGACGAACGGAGTACCGGAGCCAGAAAAAAGGTGGTGAATATCATGCTCCCTACCCAGAAGACCCCACCAAGTATGTGAATGAGCCGCAGTGCGAGAAACTCAGCCTTCATTGTGTCACCTCATGATTGGGTTTCGCTTGCCCAACACTCTCAAGCCGTGTGTTGGAGATAGCGTTCAACATTTCTGGCGAGCCGGCGCGAGGCGAGATTCGCCTCGAACAA
>JBBQWD010000111.1:0-5598 GCA_038210945.1 Gemmatimonadales bacterium | reverse complement strand
GAGATAATCATGTCGACATTCTTCTCCAGCATCGCCGGCTTCGGCGGCAACGTCTCGATGATGCCGGCTACTTCAGCGCTTTTCTCAAGACAACGCCATCGAATCGCTCACTTGGCTTGACGCCGGCGATCTCCGCCAAAGTCGGCGCGAGATCGACGGTCCGGACGAATTCCGAATACCTGCCTGGCTTGAACCACGAGCCCCAGAAGATCAGCGGGACGTGGGTGTCGTAGTCGTACGGCGAGCCGTGGGTTGCTACGAGTCCGGAGAAGATGCTGAAAGGCGTCAGCGTGATTACCAGCTCGACGTTGCTCTGCGCCGGGAACTGGTGCACCCATCGGCGCGTGATCGGGTCATTGATCGTGTCGCCGCGCAGCAGATCCCGGAATCGATCGACCCGAGCGACGCCGGGAAGAGTCTTGATCTGTAGCGCGAAGGCGGTGAGCACGCTGTCGAGGGTCTGCTTTCGGGTTTTCAACGCGTTCCGGTCCACCAGCACGATCTGCCGGTCGAGAACGACGAGATTCGAATCGATCTTGGCTGCCGCGACCAACCCGGCCAGCCTCGCCGCGAGCGCCGCGGCATCGACCCGCACCGGTCTGGGCTGCACTGACATGGGCGTCAGCTCGGGAATCGTGCCTATCGCGTGATCCCCCGTGAGCGCGATCGCGACGCGGGCAGAATCCCGCAGCTTGAATAAGGAATCCAGAAAAACGCCAAGGCTGCGATCCAGCCGCAGAATGTTGTCGTGCATCTCTTTCGAGTCCGGACCGTATCCGTGACCGATCAGATCGGTTGCGGAGAGGGAGATCGCCAGGACGTCCGTCCGACGCGTCTCGCCAAGCGCGAGGGCGCGCAATCCTTCGAGCGCGAGCGAGAGTGTGATCTCGTCCATCCACGGCGTCACTCTGATCAAGTTCGCGGCCTGCGCGCTGTCGTCCGGAATCCGGTGCGGGAAAGCGAACTCGCCGCCGTTCATCTCGATCCTCACGCTATCCCGTTCCTTGTAGGCGCTGTCGGGAAGCAGAGGCGTCCAGCTCTTGCCAGCAAAACCTTGCGGTAGCCGGCGGCCGTTGAAGCGCGCCACCCACGCCGGCAACGTGTCGCGATAATACGTGCTGGTGGTGAAGCGTCCGTCGAGAGCGTACCAGTACACGTCTGCTCGCGAACGGCCGACTGGGAGAATGGCACCACGGTCTTTCATTGAAACAGACAGTGTTCGCGACTCAGAGTCTCTGGCGCGCAGCCAATCCACGAGTGTGGTTCCTTGAAACCGGCGCGGCGATGCGCCGATCATCCCGGGCGTGCCCAGGAGTGGCGCCGTCTCGTCGTCCACACCGATCCGATTCGCCATGATTCCGGTCGATCTGGGGAATCGACCGGACAGCAGCGTGGCGTGGCCCGGAGCCGTCTCAGTGATCGCGTGATCGTGGTGGGCGTTCGTGAACCAGGCGCCGCCACGCGAAAGCCGCGCGAGACCACCGTGCAGCTGCGCCCCGAATCGGTCGAGGTAATCGTCTCGCAGCTGGTCAATCGTGATGAGAACCACCAGCGAGGGACGGCTGGCTGGGCGGCCATTTGTTTCGCCCGCGGATTGGGCGCTGGCCCGGGGCCCGCCCATTATGCAAAGGAGCAGTAGAAGCGTTTTTACACGTCGCGGCATGGCCAAATCATACCCCAGTGAGCCAATGCAGGAAACTATGGCGTGAACCGTCTGGCAGCACGATATTCGAGCGCCCCTTTCCCTGGAGAGTCTTATGGCGATCGAGACTCCTCGCTCGCGGTTCGCGTCCGTGGCGAAGGCGTTGACGAGGTCTATCCTCTGCTGCGCCCTCCTCCCGACAAGTGCGGTCCTGGCCCAGCCGACCAACACGACCGAGTCAGTAAAGCTCGTCCCCGCTCCAAGCTTCTTCGAATCACAGAATCCCATCGATGTCACTCTCACCGCCAACATCGGGAAGTTGCGCGGCGACAAGAACGAGAATCGTCCATGGCGAGCTGCCACGCTCTCGTACAAAGGACCCGATGGAAGCGACGTTACCGTCCCGCTTCGTGCACGCACTCGAGGAATCTGGCGCCTGAAGACGTGTGAGTTCCCGCCGCTTCGTCTCAACTTCACCGGCGAGACATCCAACGGAACGATCTTCCACAAGCTGGATAAGCCGAAACTCGTCAGCTACTGCCAGAATGGCGATGGGTACGAGCAGTACATCCTCCAGGAGTTTCAGCTATACCGCATCTATCACCTTCTGACGCCAGTGAGTCACAACGCGCGTCTCCTGAAGCTGACCTACGCCGATAGCGGCAACGGGAAAGTGCGCGCCAAACGATATGGATTCCTCCTCGAGGAGCCAAACGCCATGGCTGCCCGGCTCGGCGGAAAGATCCTAGAGCAGAAAGGCGCGGTCGCCGGAGATCTGGAACCCTACCAGAACGCGCTGATGGGAGTGTTTGAGTACATGATCGGCAACACGGATTTCTCAGTTGCGGGACTACACAACGTCGAGCTGTTCTTCACTGCCGACGGGAACGTGCTGCCAGTAGCGTACGATTTCGATTTCGCCGGCGCCGTGAATGCGCGCTACGCGGCTCCGGATGAGAAGCTCGGCCTGCCGAACGTCCGCCAGCGGATGTTTCGCGGCTATTGCAACGATGTCGAGTCCTACGCCAAGGTGTTCGCGCTGTTCAAAGAGAAGAAGCCGGAGATCTACGCGCTGTACACCGATGAAATCGGCAAACTGATGGACGACGGCACGGTCAAGGAAACTCTCCGCTACTTCGACCAGTTCTATGACACGATCAACGATCCGCGCTCTGCCAGACGATCGATAATCCAGTCCTGCGTCAATCGACCCTGATTCGCCGCTGCAATGCCGATGATGCGCCGACTCTGGCATCCCTGGGCGCACGGCTTTTTACCGAGACTTACGGTCCGACTCACCCCGAGCCGGAGCTGAGCCGTTATCTGGCGCGCTCGTTTTCCGTCGAAGGTGTTCGCGAAGAGGTCGCCAGAACGGACGTCTCGATGTTTCTGGTGGAGGACTCTATCGGCGTGCCGCTCGCATACGCGTACATGAGGGCGTCTCCTGAGCCGCCCGCCGGAGTCGACGGTCTTCGCGCATTTGAGATCGTCCGGTTTTACGTCGACGCCGAGTGTCAGGGGCGCGGGATTGGGGCGTCACTGATGGAAGCGTGCTTCAGCGACGGCAAGGACCGCCGCGCAAATGTGATCTGGCTCCAGGTGTGGAAGGAAGCGCCGTGGGCCGTCGGATTCTACCATCGTATGGGATTCTCGGTCGTCGGCTCCGCGCCCTTTTATTTCGGCGAGCAGGTAGGCGACGACCACATCATGTCCCGACCGCTGTGATTCGCTCGGCGCACACTATCTGTTCGGGCGATCGATCCGTCAGCGGCGAGCGATCGAAGTCGCCGTAAATCGAGCGAACACTGAACCCGGCGCGCGCGAGGAGGTGGACCAGCTCCGCGCGCAAGAACCAGCGCATGTCGAACGACTGTGCGTACCGCTGGACTTGTCCGCCCGGCTCGCCCGAGACGTAGTAGACAAGCTCGATCTCGCTCACCTGCTCAATCCAGCGCACGCGAGCGACACGACCTGTTCGGCGGAACGACCGCCCATCCTCCAGCGAGGTGTCGGGTGTGTCTTCATGCTCCTCCCCGTCCACCGCGACGAGCTTGGCGAAATGCGGATTGAACACGTCGAAGACCAGCCGTCCTCCGGACGCGAGGTGCCGCGCGGCCGAATGGAGGAAGCCCAGTTGTTCTTCGGTAGTAACGAGGTGCTGCACTACACGAAATGGCGCAATGACGAGATCGAAGGTTGACGTAGAGTGGCACGTTATCGTAAAGGGCAGGCAACTCGGGGAACGCGTCGTACATGAAAAACGGTTGGTAAGGGTTTATGCTGATTTGAAAAGATGCGTGACTGGTCGAGCGCGAGAACAGTCTAGTACTGGTGAGAATACCCCTCAAAACCGCAGCCCTCCGGCGGGCGATTCCGATCGCATGGCACCAGGTAAAGCTGCTTCAGGTCGCGAAGATCGCCGGCTCTATCGCAATCTCAGCCCTCAATATCCTGTGGCACGGCCACGGGGTTTTGAGAGCTTCACCGCCCGCCCAGCGCTTCGCCGTGGTCGCAGTGATCTGCTACCTGCTCACGACGGTCGCCGAATTCCTCTGGCTCCTCGCAACGGGTCCCCGCTTTACCGGCTTCGAGTCGCCGAACACCGCGCCCGCCACCGGAGAGTTCGAGTCCATCGATCCGATTATCGACGAGCTCAAGACGCTCCCCCCTTCCGAGCTGCGCGAAGAGGTTCTTCAGCTGGCTACCGAAATGAAATCTTTCGAGGCTGGCACGGACCGCGAGTTCGTCACCACGCTCTCCGCTCCTCTGGCGGCGGCCGCCCTGACCGAAGCAGAGCGGGATGAAGCACTCGACCGGGAGAGCACTGAGCTGATGGAGCGTACCCTTCTCACCAGGCGCGCATACCGGGAGCGTTTCTACCGTCCCGCGCGCGCCCTCCGCGACGAGCTGCGCAAGAGACTCGGAATACGCAATGTCGCTCGGGAGCCGAGCATCCCAGCGCTCGACGACGGCGTCCTGTCCGGTGCCAAGCCAATCACCCACGCCGCGAATTACCTGGTCGCGCTGGCGCGTCGACTCAAATAGGTCGTAACGCGCGCTAGTCGCGGTATTCCTCGCCGCGCGCCATATCAGTTTTGAGTCGAACCGCGCATAATTGTAGTTCGAATGCCCGTGCCCACCCGCAAGGAGGACCTACCTCTCCACGACGACGTCCGCTGGCTGGCCGGCGCGCTCGGACGCGTGATCCAACGACTCGAAGGAAAGGAAGCGTTCGATGTCGTCGAGCGCCTTCGCTCCGCATCGCGCGCACGCCGACACGGTGAGCCGGGATCTCCTTCGCTCGATGACCTGCTGCGTGAAGTTGATGGTCTGCCCGTGAAGCAATGTGCGATCGCCGCCCGCGCGTTCACTCTCTTCTTCCTGCTGATCAACACTGCCGAGCAGACTCATCGCGTCCGCCGGCGCAATGCTTACCTCGGGAAAGGAGCGGAGCCGCAACCCGCGTCGGCGCGGTGGACAATGAGTCAGCTCCGAAAGCTCGGAGCAAGCCCCGACGCGATCGAAAAGGCGATGCTATCGCTGGACATCCGCCCCGTGCTCACTGCGCACCCGACCGAGTCTACTCGCAGCACACTGCTCGGCCTCCAGGCTCGCGTCGCCGACGATCTGCTCGCACGCGAATCGGCTCCCGCCGATCAAGTCCGGTTGGTCGAGCAGGCTCTCGAGGGTGAAGTCGAGCTTCTCTGGCTCACGAGTGAAGTGCGGCAAGATCGTCCGTCGGTGCTCGACGAAGTGAGCTCCGCGCTCTGGTACCTCGAGACGCGGCTTCTCGACGCCGGCGCGCAAATGCAGCAGGCCCTCGCCGTCGCGTTCGAGGAAGAGTTCAGCCGCTCCGCCGATTCCTTCCGGCTGGCGGTGCCGCTGCGATTCGGAACCTGGGTCGGCGGCGACCGCGACGGAAATCCGTTCGTCACGCCGGAGATCACCGTCGCGAC
>JBBQWD010000110.1:0-5636 GCA_038210945.1 Gemmatimonadales bacterium | reverse complement strand
ATGCCCCCAAAGCCAATGACCGCAAAGTTGATCGTGTCACTCGGCGCCTGAAATCCTGGTCCTCCCAGAACGTGGCGCGGCACGATCATCACGCCGAGTCCGATTGCGCCGGTGTCCGCGACGAATTTGCGCCGCGTGACTCTCTTGCCAGTCATTTAAGGGCGTACCCCGATTTGGATGTATGCGTCTCGACGCGCGCGGTCAGAATCTCAGCGCGTGCAAGTATTTGTAGCTGTTGCGGATCGTAGCGATAGGATCGGCGGGTTGATCGTGCTCGACGAAGTAGTGCTTGATTCCGGCCTTGTCGCCCTGCGCGAAGATCGAGCGGAAGTCGATCGTCCCCTGGCCGACATCCACCATCTTCCTGTCCGGCGGTCCTGAAGAATCCTTGACGTGAACGAGCGGGAATCGCTTCGGGTACTGGTTGAAGAGGTCGAGCGGATTTCCTCCGCCGTACACCACCCAGAAGAGATCCATCTCGAAATCCACGAGTGACGGATCGGTTTCCTTGAGCAGAATGTCGAAGGGCCTCGTACCGTCGATTGCCTTGAATTCGAAGTCGTGGTTGTGGTAGGCGAAGCGGAGGCCAGCCGATTTCGCTTGCCCCGCGGCGCGATTGAACGTTGCGGCGTGGCGCTTCCAGTCATCGAGCGTCTTGCGCTTCTCCTCAGCGATGTAGGCAATCGTCGCCCAGTGGTGGCCGACGGCCTTCGCGTCATCGAGCTGTTTTTGCCAAGTGGTGTCCAGCGACTCGAACGGCAGATGGGTCGATGGCGAAGTCAGACCATCGCGGCGCAGGAGGTCGCGGATCTGGGCCGGAGTCCGCCCGAAATACCCGGCGAATTCCACTTCCTTGTAGCCGATCGCCGCGACCTTGGCGAGCGTTCCGGGAAGATCGGCCTTCATCAGATCGCGAACGGTGTAGAGCTGTAGTCCGACGCGCTTGATTTTGCGGTGGGGGGCGAGAATCTCGGTCGCTGCGAGGGCGTCTCGGTTCGCGATCCCGAGAGCGGCGACTCCAAGCGTCGCGAGGAAGTTGCGGCGGGTGTGCATTGTCAGAGAGCCAGGGTGAGGTCCCAGCTAGTATGGAGAACCGTCGCACGCTCCGCAATGAAGCCGCGGTTCTTCAGCCGACGGTTGCCTTGTTCTCGTCAGATAGTTCGTTCGTTGCCTCAGTATCGTCCTTCCGACGCGCGGGAAGAGCGAACGCGAAGACGCTTCCCACGTCGTCGGGAAACTCGGCCCAGGCGCGTCCGCCAATCGATTCGACCGTTTCACGGACGATGCTCAGGCCAAGGCCGGTGCCTTGCGCGTCAGTCACGGTGTCGCCGTGCGCGCGGTAGAACTCCTGAAAGAGCTGCTCCCGCCGGTCCGCGGGGACGCCGATTCCGTTGTCCGAGACCCGGATGATTACCTCCTTATCGTGCTCGTTATCCGGCCCCTCGACGGTCGCCGCGATCGCAACCCAACGCTCGCCCTTGGTCGTGTCGGAATACTTGATCCCATTGGAGACGTAGTTCATGAGGCACAGCTCCACGGTCGCCGCATCCACTTCGATTCCGGGAAGGTCCGCGACGCGAACTTCCACGCTTTTCGCTTTGGCGGCTTCCTGTAGCTCTCGGACCGCTTCGTTGGCGGCCTCGGGGAGCAGAACGTTGCGGCAGTGCCTCGCGTCCGCTTGGCTTCTCGACAGCGATTCCAGGTTGGACAGGACCCTCTTCAGGCCGTCCGCGTTCTTGGCGATGATCTCCTCGAATTCCTGTCGCCGGGATTCCTCGGTCCACGACTCTGCGAGTATCGTCGAGGCGTTGCTGATCGCATCGATCTTGTTCTTGAGCTCGTGGGCCACGGTCCGATTGAATTTGCGCAATCGGTTCTCGCGCTCGTTTATCCGGGACGCTGACAACCGAAGGAAATGACTGACCGTCGCCTGTCGAATGAGCTCGATCGCCTGCCCGGTGCGCTGCCAGCATGCTAGAAAGTGCCTCCGCGGAACGTCTTCCGGGATCTGATCAGCGGTCTCAGCGAGGAAATCGAAGATTATTTCGCCGAGCATCTCGTACTCCTTGAGAAGTTCGTAGGCATCGAATCCCTGGGCGTGGCGCAGCGCGCCGAGCTCCATCGCCTTGGCGACGACGGGGGCTTTGGAATCGATGTCCCTCTCCGGACGCTTCAGGTATCCGGCGATTCCCTCGATTAGTAACGGCACGTGATTGAGCAGCTCGTGGGTCGGGAACACCCGCTTCGTGGAGATCGCCACCCGCGCGCTGATGCGGTCGAGCCACTGCGTCACCAGCTCTTGCTTCGCCGTGCGCAGACTGTCGGATAGAGTGGCCGCCAGCGCCACTGGATATTCATGGGGATCGGTCGCCAAGACTTCCTCCGGGATTCGGCTCCTACTGACCAGATCCTAAAGCAAGAAGGGTTCTCACGCGAAGAGCCCGGAGGCTCTCCGGGCTCTTCGTTTTGGCCTGAATACATCTGTTGCCCCTCAGACCTTCATCGGCCGGTCAGCTCCACCCGCGTGTAGACGTAACGCCCGTTATAGCCGAACGGCGAGGCAGGCGGCCACGGGAAGATGTCGAAGCCATTGTTTTCGCTCATGCGATCCGGATAGACGTCGAAGAGATTTCGACCGCCAACGGAGATCTTGAATCCGAGGACGGGCGTGAACCCCAGCTCGGCGTCGACAAGTCCCTTGCCCTTGTAATTCTGCACGTCGCTTCCGCTGTAACTGTAGAGTGAAGATGAGTACTTGCCGTAGTAGGAGTAGCGCGCCATTCCGTTCCACGAACCACGCCGGTACTGCCCGGTCACGGTGCTTCGCCACGCTGGCCGCTCCTTGGTGATGGCCAACAATCCACCCTCGTCGTACTTGTTGACCAGAGTTGCTCCCGTCCCCTCGAGCTGTGGCGGCAGAGGAATGTTGTCCTCATTCGGAATGGTCGTGCGCGTGAAGTTGAAGACCGCGTTCAGGCCAGCGGTTCCTCCCATCGTTTCAACCGTGTAGTCGCCCGTTATGTCGAGGCCGCGGGTTCGCGTGTTGATGGCGTTCGTGAAATACTGCGCTGTCAGGGCGCGCGATCCGATGTTGGCGAGTATTCGGCCGACGCTGTCGGTGCCGGTGCCATCGCCCAGAAATCCAGTGATCGTGATCCGATCGTCGATGGCGATGTAATAGAAGTCGGTCGTGAACGTCAGGTTGTCGATGGGCGTCGTGGCCAAACCGGCGCTAAAGTTGATCGACGACTCCGGCTTCAATGGTTGCGCGCCGAGTGCGCGCGCCTCGCGCGAGTTGACCGGGAATATGCCGATGTCGAACGCCACCGGGTTGCCTGTGGTCGGATCCGCCTGGAAGTTGGTGACGACGCTCGAGTAGTAGCTCTGGTTGAGCGACGGCGCGCGAAAGCCGGTGCTGATTGCAGAGCGCAAAGTGAGCCGTTGAGTAGGCTGCAGCCGCATCGCCAGCTTCCCGGTGAGCTTGTTGCCGAAGTCGCTGTAGTGCTCGAACCGGGCGGCGACGTTCGCGAGCAGCTTCGGTACGAGATCACCCTCGAGCTCGACGTATGCGCCCACGTTGTTCCGGTGCGCATTTGCTTCGTCTGCCGGCCGGAAACCTGGAAAGACCTGCGAGCCGGAAGGCGCATCTCCTCCATCCTGTGCTGGGTAGAATCCGTTGACGTAGGAAGCTGGCTCCCCGGCGCCGATCTGGTAGCGCTCGTTTCTGAACGCTGCTCCGAGCGCTACGTTCACCGGCGACGCGAGTCCCATGACATACTCGTGGCTCGCATCGAGACTGAGAATCGCCTCGGTGTACTTCAGCTCGCCGGCGAAGATGTTCGTCTTGTTCGGAATTCCCGGATCGTCCGCATTGCCAAGGATTCCGTCGGCCCCCGGCGCACACGCGGTTGTGAGGCAAGGCCCGAGAGAAGTGTTGAGGGTGTTCTCGAGGCTGTACTTGAATCCGTTGTGTCCGATGGTCCCGCCGAGATCGTACGACCAGCCAGACATCAAGCCGCGCACTCCGCCCGCGCCGGAGAAGTCGAGGACATCCGGCGCGAACTTCGGAAGAAACCCGTTCGGATATATCGCCGGCCAGTTTTTCCTATCGGACGGAGCTCTGAAATAGCCGAAGCCCGCACCCTGCCGGAAACTGAAGCCCCCGTTTGCGTAGACGCCGGCGGAAGGGTTCGCGGGATCAAACGGAAAGTTGGCGCTGGCGAAAGTCATGAGATCCTTCGACGCACCGTCACCCCAGTGATGATCGGGCATGCGGATGGAGTTGTTCTTGGTCACGAGCTGGCCGTCTACTACCACGTCCGCGTCACCCGCGACGAACATGTCCACCGGATCGGGACCAGCTCGATTGGTGGGCTGTCGGTCGCGGAACTCGGCGAACAGACCAAGAGAGCCGCGTCCCAATGGAATTCCCCAGCCGCCGTTGACGTCGACCGTGCGTCCATCGTGAGGATAGGCCGGTCGCGATCCCCCGGAGCTAGGGAGAGAAGCGGGATTCTCCTTGCTCGTCATGTACTCGCCGAGATCCGCGGTGAGGAACGGGGAGAACACTCCTTCTCGCAGCACGACGTTGACGACGCCGGCGATCGCATCGGAGCCGTACTGCGCCGCGGCGCCGTCGCGCAGAATCTCGAGCCGGCTGATCGCGCCGGACGGAATCGCGTTCATGTCGACGCCGCTCGAGCCCGCTCCCTGCCCCGCGCCGTAGTAGTGAATCAGCGCGGTGTGATGGCGGCGCTTCCCATTCAGCAGCACCAGCGTGTGATCTGCGCTCAGTCCGCGCATCGTGAACGGTCGCACTATCTCCGTCGCGTCGGAGACGCTCTGTCTCGGAAAATTCACCGATGGCGCGAGCTGGGAAAGAATCTGCGATGTCTCGGTCGTTCCCTGAGAGCGGATCTGCTCGGGCGTGAAGACGTCCACAGGGACCGCGAGCTCGTCGGCCGCGGTGTGTCGCGCTCTCGATCCGATCACCACCTCGGCGAGAGAAACTGCCGTATGGCGGACCAACAAATCCTGCTGCACTGCCTGGTCCGCGGCAACGACCACTGCGGCGCTCGGCGCTGCGTAGCCCAGTCGGCGCACTCTGATCGTGTACGTTCCGGGCGGCACCCGCGAAATCAGATACTCGCCGTTGTCCCGGCTGACCGCGCGCTGACCGCCTGGATCGAGGACCACCACCGCCCCCGCGATCGGTACGCCGGTTGAATCGGCGACTCTCCCGCGAACGGTGCCGCCTTGTCCGGCGGCTGAAAGGGGCGTGCTGACGAGGGCAAAGAAAAAGGTGACGAAGGCGATCAGCAGATGTGAGCGTCGCATGGCGCCTCGGAGAGGAAGGAGAGTCGCGGGCCGCGAAAAACCTTACGGCTTCCCGGAGTGTTGTGCAAGTTTCCGTGACGATGAGCGTGCACATGATCGTGAGCTGAAAACCAACTCTCGGAGGACGCAATGACGAAATGGTCCTATGCTGCCGGCGCTGTCCTGACCGCTACTCTCCTCGCATGCGCCGTAGAGAAGAAGCCGCCGGTGATTTCCAGCGGGAAGGCGGTGGTTGACGCCTACGTGCGCGCGTGGAACCAGCACGATTCGGTCGCTTTCGACAGCATACTCGCGCCCGA
>JBBQWD010000109.1:0-5664 GCA_038210945.1 Gemmatimonadales bacterium | reverse complement strand
CGTCGTCTCCTCGCCCGCGTATTTCAGATCCTGGGGCGGGCCACCGATGACGGTGCCGATCCCAACCCTGACGGCGCGTCCCAGCGTGACGTTGCGCTCGAGCGTCGCGCGTGGCGAAATCACGCACTCGGTACCGATGGTGCAGCCCTCACCCACTATCGCGAACGCGCCAATCTCTACGTCCGCGGCGATCTCAGCGTCGGGCGAAATTATCGCGGTCGGGTGGATCCGCGACTTGCTCATCGATCGCGAATCGTCGCGGCCATGTCCGCCTCGACGACTGTCTCACCGTCGACCTTGCCTATTCCGCGCATCTTGCAAACCGTACCTCTCAGCTGCACGACGTCGAGCTCGAAGCGCAGCTGATCTCCCGGCTTGACCGGTCGCCTGAACTTCACGTTGTCGAGCGACATGAAGTACACGACCTTCGTGTCGGGATCAGGCACTGATCCGAGCAACAGCATCCCTCCGACCTGCGCCATCGCCTCGATGATCAGCACGCCCGGCATGATCGGATGCCCGGGGAAATGTCCCTGAAAGAAAGGCTCGTTGATCGTCACGTTTTTGAGCCCCACGATCCGCTTGTTCTCTTCGATCTCGAGAATCCGGTCCACCAGCAGGAACGGGTAGCGGTGGGGCAGCACCCTCATGATGTCTTCAATCGTATACATCCCCTTCTCCTTTCTTGCGGCTTTTACCAGCTCACGCACCAATGTCACCGTTCCACGATGGCTCGGCTTGACTGCCACGATGCGAGCCTGCACCCGTGCCCCCGCCAACGCGAGGTCTCCGATGCAGTCCATCGCCTTGTGCCGCACGAACTCGTCGCTCCAGCGCAGGGCCCCACTCAGAATGTCGCTGTCGTCCAGGACGACCGCGTTGTCCAGCGATGCTCCCTTGATCAGACCCTTCGCGCGAAGCGCATCCACCTCGTGCACGAATCCGAAAGTTCTGGCTCTCGAGAGCTCGGTCGCAAACGAATCCTGAGTGACAGTGAAGCGACGCGACTGCTTGCCGATCAGCGGATGCGGAAACTCAATCGTTACGTCGAGCTCTAGTCCATCGTGCGGATACGCTTCATAGACTGAGGCGCCATCTATGATCCTAACTGGCTCAGCGAGATGCAGAAACTCCGGCTCACCTTCCAGGGACGCAAGCCCCGCTTCCGAGAGTGCAGCCAGGAATGGGGCCGCGCTGCCATCGAGGATCGGCGGCTCGGGACCGTCCATGTCGATTGTGATGTCATCGATTTCCATGCCGGTGACGGCGGCGAGCACGTGCTCTACCGTGTGCACGGCGTGATCGCCCTTTCCAAGCTGGGTGCGGCGCTCGCTGCCGCTGACTTCGCTGACGTGGGCGCGAATTCGCGGCAGTCCGGGACAGTCCGTACGCCGAAATACGATCCCCTCCCTGGCCCGCGCTGGTTGAAAGGTGAGCTTGCAGCGGATGCCCAGGTGCAGGCCGATCCCCTCCACGGTCGCCGGGCGCGCCAGCGTCTTCCTGCTCACTTCGATTCAGGCTCTTCGAGCAGCTTCTCCAGCCGTCGCATCATCCCGGCCAATTTAAACAATGCGGCGGAAGCACGTAGAGACTCCCTGTGTGGACGAGCCGGATAGCCCGACCACGATTCACCTGCTGGAATGTCTCCAAACACACCGGCTTGGGCGGCGAGGCGCGCTCCCGCGCCAATCGAGAGGTGGCCGCTGATGCCCGCCTGTCCGGCCAGGATCGCGCCGTCGCCGACCGTCACTGATCCCGCGATGCCGACTTGAGCCATGATCAGGCATTTCTCGCCAATGCGCACGTTGTGAGCGATGTGAACGAGGTTGTCGATCTTGGTTCCGTTGCCGACGACCGTGTCGTCGATGCTGCCGCGATCAATCGTAGTGTTCGCACCGATTTCCACGTCGTCGCCGATGATGCAGCGGCCGATGTGCGGAATCTTGTTGTGAACGCCGTCCCGAAACACGTAACCAAAACCGTCGCATCCGATGCGGGCACCGGAGTGCACGATAATCCGAGCCCCAAGTGTCGCGCCCGGGTAAATCGTCGCGCCGGGCCATAGCCGCGCGCCCTCGCCGATAGAAACACCCTCTCCGATCACGCAGTGCGCTCCGATCGTGACGCCGGCGCCCAACTTCGCCCCAGGCCCGACGACGGCATACTCGCCTATCGAGACGCTTTCGCCGATCACCGCTCCTTTCCCAATCCGGGCGGTCGAGGCCACTCCGGGGACCGAAGACTTTTCCGGGTAGAGCGTTGGCAGAAGCGACAAGAGCTTCTCGAGTGGCTGCTTCACTATGATCCGCGCGCGCGGTGCTCCCGCTACATCACGGAACTCTGGATCGATCAGTACGACCCCCGCCTTCGTTCCTGCGAGCATCGGCGCATACCTCGCGCTCGACAAAATGCTCAGCTCGTCCGAGCGCGCCCGATCGAGCGGAGCGACTCCGCCGACCGCTGCTTTTCCGTCGCCTATCAGCTCACCGGAAACCAGAGTCGCAATAGCCTCAGCGGTGATGGTGCTAGCACCATCACCGCTGAGTGACTTCCCGGGTTCCGTTGACGGACTCACTTCTTGGGCCGAGTCACTCCCGCGGGCTGTGGAATGGCTCCACTGGCTGGAGCGACGGGCGGGATTCCCTGCGTCTTGAGGCGGGCCAGCACCCGATCCGTGAGATCGAGCTTCTTGTCAGCGGAGACTACTACGCTGACCTGTGCGCCCACATCGAAGATCATCGCATAGCCATCCTCGGCTCTGATCGCTTCGATGACGCTTTGCACGCGTTCCATGATCGGCTTGACGAGCTGCGCCTGCCGCGTCTGCATCGTCGAGTCGAGACCCCGCGCGCGCAGCTGATACTGCGTCTCTGTCTGGCCAATCGATCTGCGCCGAGCCTCGCGGGCGACGCTATCCATCTTTGGAGCATCACGATCGAACGCGGCGACGAGAGTCTTGAGGGAATCGTCCATGCGCTGGATCTGCTGCCGGTAGGCGCCGACCTCGCGCTCGAATTGCGCCTCTGCCTCGGCGCGGCCAGGAGCCTGCTGAAGGAGAAGAGCAGAATTGATGTAGGCAATTTTTGGCGCCGCTGTTCCTTGCTGAGCCTGTACCGCGGCTGGTCCGGCAACGATCAGCGATGTGGCCAGTGCGATGGCGCTCGCACGAAGAAGCACTCGCATTATCACTCCAGTGGTTAGAAGAACTGTCCTAGCTTGAAGTGGAGCTTCCAGCCAGGTGCCGGCCGCCCCGTAATATCAACTTTGTCGAACCCATACCCGACGTCCACACCCAAAGGTCCGAGTGGGCTCAAAGTGGCAACCCCGAAGCCCGCGCTCCTGAACAGCCGGGTCGGGTCGAACTCGCGCGGCTTGTTCCAAACATTGCCGCCTTCGAAGAAAGTGTTCAAGTAGAGAGACTGATTGATTCTGAGTCCGAGCTCCGCGGTTCCGACAAAGAACGCGTTGCCGAACGAGTTGACGCTCGCCCGCGACTGATCGGCGTTCGGATTGAAGCCGGCGGGCGTGATGGAGAACTCGTCATAGCCGCGCAGCTGCTCGCCATACTGGGTCCCACCGAGCGAGAAGGCCTGGGAATAGAAGAATGGGCCGGTGCTGCCGAACACAGCCCCTGCTTTCGCTGAGAGTCCAACAATGAACATCATCGGGTCGGAGCCAAGCAGACTGCCACCGATGCGACCGATTGGAGCGTACGAGCGCAGCTCCGTCGTGTAACGCTGGAACGCCGCCGTACCACCGAGCGGTCCGCCGTTGAACTGTGCGTTGAAGGACTGCAGGCCGCCGTCGGCGGGAAACGGCAGGCCCGTGCGAGTGTCGTGTTGGGCGGTAAGGCCCAGCGTGGAGCGGAAGCAACTCTTGCACGCATCCGCGACCGTCCCCAGCAATCCCTGGCTCTCGTACTTCACCTTCTCGCCGCCGTACGAGACGAAGATGCGGGTGTACAGCGAATTCGGCACCGGGAACCCGAGCTGCACCTGGCCGCCCGTTCTCACCGCTCCACCAAGCTCGGCGATCTGGAAACGCGAGCGGCTGTGATACCCAGTGAGGCTTCCCGAAATACGGGACTGCCGGATGTTCGGATCGCTGTACGTTGCGTTGAAGTCGTTGATGTAGCGCCCGAACTGCCATTGAACCTGCGCTCTCTTGCAGCGGCCAAGGAGGTTCGGCTGATCGAGACCGATGAAGCCGCCCAGTCCAGTGCCCTGCCCCATCGACGCGCCGAAGTTGACGTTGCCCGTCCGCTTCTCCTTCACATTGAACACGATGTCGACGTCGCCCTGATCGCCGCTCGGTCGAGTGTCGGGCGGCGCCATCGGCGTTTCGAAGAAATTCAGATTGCCGATGTTCTGGTAGCTGCGGATCAGATAGTTGCGGTTGAACACCTGCCCGGGCGCGAGGACGATCTGCTCACGAATGCAGGACTCGTGGGTGTAGTCGTTGCCGACGATTTCGATGCGGTTCACGATCGCCGGTGATTTCTCGTCGATCTCCCAGCGCAGATTGACCTTGCGCACGGAATCGGTGCTCGGCACGCGCTCCGTTACCGGCCTGATGTTGGCGTAGATGTACCCTTCGTCGTTGTACGCTTCCATCAGCTTCTGCTGCGCATCTTCCCACTTGGCCGCGTCGAAAGTGCCGGCGGGATTCACGTAATTGCGCCGGATGATGCCCGTCGCTTTCTGCGTCAGCGTCGCCTGCTGGTTCTTGCCGAACGGGTAGAACAAAGCGCTGATCTGCTCGGTCGAAAACCGCCGGTTGCCGATGACGTCGAAGTTGCCAACGGTATAACGGGGGCCTTCGCTGACGGTGATGTCGATGAGGCCTTTGCCGTTCGCCCGGTCGACGATGAGCGTGTCCTTGAGAATTCTGAAATCTATGAATCCGCGGCTGGCGTAGAGCTGCGGAATCTTCTCGCTCAGATCCTGCGCGTACTTGGCGTCGTCGAGCTCACCGTTGCGCGTGAAGAGAAAGCCCTCTGGCTTCGTGTCCATGGCGCCGACGACATCCGCGTCGGCGACTCTGGTGTTGCCGTTGATCCTGATGCCCGAAATCGCCAGGCGTCTTCCTTCGTCCACGGTGAACGTGATCGACAGCTTGCCGTCAGTGATGGTCGAGTCGGCTTTGACGCGGGCGAGATAGTATCCCTTCGCCTCATACAGCGAATCCGTGGTGGCTATCGCTTTTGCGATTTTCCCTGGGTCGACGGGGGTGCCGGTCGCGAAGGCGAGCTTCTCCCTTACGTCCTTCGGGGCCACATGATCGGGCCCGACGACCTTGTAGCTGACGAGGACCGGACGCTCGCGAACCTGAATGACCAGCGTCGCTTTGCCGGCGCCCGCCGCCGGCCGACAGCTGATTTGCACGTCGTCAAACTGCCCAGTCGCGTAGAGCGCCTTGATCGCGTTCTGAACGTCCTGAACGTTGAGCGTCGAGCCCGTCGACAGCCCCGCGGTAGACCGAATGGCGGCCGTGTCCACCCGCGAGTAGCCAGTTACGACTATTGATTCAGGCGTCGAGCACGCACCAGGCGCGGCGTCTTGCGCATGTAGCGCAGCCGCGCTGGCAGCGACGAGCGCCAGCGTATATGAAGCAAATTTCCGCATCACACAAATATACACTAGTCAGTTTGGTGGAGGTCCTCGC
>JBBQWD010000108.1:0-5672 GCA_038210945.1 Gemmatimonadales bacterium | reverse complement strand
GACATTGCGAGGCGGGAGTACCCCAGGCCTGACGGAGCAACGCTAGACACCGCATGCCGCTGCTACCTTCGGGGTCCTGACGGAGTTAGTGGGCTGACGCCCTCCGGGACCTGGGGCAAGGGAAATATAGTCTCGCGGCTAAGGACACGGGAGCTAAATGGCCACGCTGGGCGGGGAAGATTCCTTAACTGAAGACTACTTGGGTAGTCTTCAGTTCTTATATAACAGAAAGCCCCGCCATTTCTGACGGGGCTCTCTGCGCGCGCACCGGAGGCGCGCGCGCCCAATAAGTAAGGAGTTACTTCTTCTTCACCGTGATCGTGGGGGTCTTGATCTTGGCCGAATCCATCTTGACCTTCGGGACCGCAACCGTCGTGGTCTGGGTACCGACGTCGATCGTCGGCGTGTGAATCGTATCCGTCTGGGTTCCCACTACGGGCTTCTCAACCTGGTACTCTCCCTCGCCGGTCTTCTTGCAAGCGGAGATCGAAACGATGGCCATCACGGCCGCGATTGCTGCGAACTTGCGCACGAGACGCCCTCCATTAAAGTGTGTTCGCCGGACGACCCGGCAACATCGCTAATGCTACTCAATCCTCAAACGCCTCGCGCTGCTTCTTTCGCACACGGCGAAGCTCGTACACCTGTGCCACTTCGCCGCCTATGATGAATAGGAAGGAGGCGTAGTAGACCCAGACAACCACAATAACCAATGCAGCGACCGTGCCGCTGTAGAAGGAACCGGGGTTGAAAGAGTGTACATAGGCCGAAAAGGCCCGTTTGGCGACCTCCAGCATGACGCTCGTGAACATCGCGGCCGTGAGGGCGGTTTTCCAGCGGATTTTACGGTGCGGCAAAAATTTGTATAGGCAGAAGAACATCGTCGCGATGAAGGAAAACGCGAGTATCTGGCCGAGATTGTACTCGACCTGGCCCATGAGCTCCTTCCGGATGCCCAGATCAGCCAGGACCAGCACCCCGCGGGTGGTAGCAATCGCCAGGTAGGCGCTGAGGGCGGTGTACGCCACCAGCAGCAGGCTCGATACGAGCGTCATCTCAATGTCGAAGATCTTGCCGGCGATGATCCCGCGGTCTGCGTCGATGTCGAAGATCGTCGCCAGCACAGTGCGGAGAGATCCGAACAACCGCGTCGAGAACCAGATGAATCCGATGGCGCTGTAGATCGAGAGGGACCCGCTCCGCTTGATGACCTCGTTGAGGATCGTTGCCGCAGGTCCGGAGTCGCCGGGTGGGTGCGGAGGAAGAAACTTGTCGACGATCTGCAGCACTTCCGCCGAAGTCGTATCGGGGGACTGATTCAGGAGGTAGACGAGGCCAGTCGCCAGGAGCAGAAAGAACGGGACGGCGGCCAGCAGGATGTTGAAGGCGATTCCGCCGGCGAGGAAAAACACGTTGTCCTCGCCGCTGTTGTCCCAGACGCGCTTCGCGTAATCGCGAAGCAGCCAACCGAGCCGGGCCGGGAGCCCGCGCTGCGGCACTAGCTGTCTTTGTACGCCGCTTTGCTCTCGGCGATGCGCTGCTCCAGCTCGCCCCGCGCTTCACGCGCTGCGGCGCGTCCGGCGTGGAATGCGTTCGACACGCGCCGCTTCTTGTCGTCGACGGCGTCCAGAGTCGCTTCGATGCGTTCCTCGACGGTGGCGCGAACTTCCTGGAACTTGTCGGCGACTGTGCCGCTCACGTCCTCGACGAAGTCCTGCGCAACCTCCTGGGCGCGGCGCGCGCGGCGGGCGACGGCCCGACGTGTCTCTTCACCGCTTTGGGGGGCCAGCAGTAGCGCCACACCCGCGCCAAAGGCGAGTCCGATGAGGAATGGTCCGACACCCGCCGATTCGCGCCTTTCGACGATCACGTAAGGCTCGCGTGCATAGGGCTCGTCGTCGTCGTACCACTCGTACTCGTCCATTCGATCCTCCGGGCTATTAGCGCTTCTTTGCCTTCGACTTCGCGGCGGCGGCCTTGGCGGGAGCCTTCGCGCCCTTGCCCGCCGAAGCCTCGGACTCCGCCGGCTTGCCTGCACGCTGCGCGCCCGCCGGGGCCGCGCTTCCATTCAGTAGCGATGCAATCTCCGAGCGCACGTCGCCGGCATTCATTCCGACAATCGTCGCCGTGCGGGCGTAATCTCCGTTGGTGGAGGCGAAAGCGCGGAGCACGAGCTGACGGCGCGTGTCAGCCAGCGTCGCTCCGGGCGGAACCGTCATCGGCGCAGTGCCATCGCCGCGACGAAGGTGCCGGGGCATGATGTCGTCCGCCTTGATCTTGTCGCCGCGCGTCATGATAACCGCCCGCTCGACCGCGTTCTTCAGCTCACGAACGTTGCCGGGCCAGTGGTGCGAGAGAATCCACTCCCACGCAGCCTCATCGAAGCCAGTCATCGGCTTCCCATTCTGGTCGGCGAAACGAACAAGGAATTCGTTGGCGAGGAGCTTGATGTCGCCAAGGCGCTCGCGCAGCGGAGGGAGGAAGAGCTCGACGACGGCGAGACGGTAGTACAGGTCCTCGCGAAGATCGTTGTCCGCCAGCGCCTTCTGCAGATCGCGGTTGGTCGCCGCCAGGATACGAATGTCGACTGTGATTTCCTTCTTGCCGCCCAGCCGGCGGATGCTCCGCGATTCGATCGCGCGAAGGAGCTTGACCTGGATATCAGGCGGCATTTCCGCGACTTCGTCGAGGAAGATCGTTCCGCCGTCGGCCATCTCGAACGCGCCCGGTTTCTCGTTGGTCGAGCCGGTAAAAGCCCCCTTCTCGTGACCGAACAGCTCGTTCTCGAGAATGTCCTTTGGCAGCGCCGCGCAGTTCAGAGCGAAGAATGGCCCCTTCGCTCTCTCGCTCTTGGCGTGAATGGCGCGGGCAACGAGCTCCTTTCCGGTGCCGGATTCCCCGAAGATCAACACGCTTGCGCTCGACGGAGCGACGGCTTCGATGATCTGATAGACGGCGCGCATCTCTTCGGATTGGCCGGTCAGCTCGCCGAAGTGCGTAAGTCCCTCGAGCTTTGACGACAGCTCGCGGTTTTTCTGCTGCACATTGAACTTCTCGAGCGCTTTCGGAATGAGCGCCTTGAGGCGATTCAGCTTATCCGCAGTGAGCGGCTTCTCGACGTAGTCGTAGGCGCCTTCACGCATGGCCTGAACGGCGGAGTCGACCGTCGCCTGGCCGGTGACGATGATGCACTCGGTGGGGATCGCGCGGACCTGGAGCTCCTTGAGCAGAGCGAGCCCATCCACCTTCGGCATTTTCAGGTCGGCCAGCACGACGCCGTACGCCTCTGCGACCAGTTGGTCGAGGGCCTTCTGGCCGTCTACGGCGACAGCGACTTCATATCCTTCATCACGCAGAATGGCGCTCAACCCTTCTGTAATAGAACGGTCGTCGTCTGCGATGAGAACCTTGGCGAGCTTCATCTCAGTCTTTGGAATTTTTGTTTCCTTGGGGTAAGACCGATAATATAACTCTATGACCGCGCTGCTCGACCCCTACGCCGATGCGACTCGTCAAGCGTTCGACTTCGGACACTATCCCAGCGGAGCGGTCGCCGTAAATCATTAGCTCGATGCGACTTCCAGCGCCACCATCGCCGGTTGTCTTTAACGTTCCGTCCGCCTGCGCCGCGACTATTGAGCCGACGAACGCCAGCAATCCGTCAGTGAGCGCGCTTGCTTCTCCCACTTGAGCCGAGGCGCGCTCGGCAAATGAAGCCAGCTCCTTCGGCGACCCTTCGCGATCCGCCCTGCTGCGAACGACCTCGACGTTTACCGCAACGCCGTTGAGCGCATTGCGCAGCTCGTGGCCTGCCCGCCGGAGAATCTCACGCACGGCTTCAGGAGCTTCCACACCCTGAGTCCGTGCTTTAGTCACTCAAATCCGCATCATCTGGCGCTGCTTCAACGACGGCGAGATCGGGATGCGGCTGCGGCTTGTGTTGGTCGATTGGCTTCACGAAACGGTCGACAACGTCGCGGGTGTTGACGACCGCGAGCTGCGTGAAGAGGAAGCTGAACTTCTCGTCATAAGCCTTGGCGAGACGAGCCTTCACGTCAGCGGGGAGGTCCCAAAATCGCTTCTTGAATGGGCCGATCGCCTTTTTTCGCGTCTTGTAGAAGAACTGTTCATCCGTGTCGCCCGGCTTCCGCTCATCCTTCGCGTTCTCGCGCAGCCAATCGTAAATCTCATTGCGCAGCGATTCTGAGATGTTGTCGAACAACATCGTCTGGAAGTTCGTCGCGAGGTGGATTTCGGCTGTCTCGGTGGTCGGGAAGTTATGAAAAGCCGTGTCGGGGAGAGTCGACGCTCCATGTTGAACCGCGCCGGCCAGCCCGTACTTCTCGCGCGCCACCTTGGACAGCCGCGCCAGGGTGTCAAAGTCGATCTTCACGTCGGCGATGCTGCCGTCGGCGAGAACGACTCCGCCGTGAGTCGTGCCTGACTGAACGCTGATCTTGGAGAGCCCCTCGGTCCCGGGCGCGCGCCTGGCGAGAGTCTCGTTGAAGCCGTCCATGTAGGTTACGAGTTCTTCGACGGTTGAGTTCTCGGTACCGACTTCGCCGATTTCGCCGCCGATCGAGATGGTCACACCCTCCGGTTGCAGCTCTCGCACTGTCAGGGCAAGCTCCACTCCCTGCTCGTAGTTGGCGCGCTGCTGCTCCTTGAGCGTCGGCTTCGAGAGATCCACCAACGTCGAGGTATCGACGTCGATGTTGTAGAACCCTGCCGCGATCGCCTCGCGCGCGAGCTGCTTCACGCCGTTCACTTCGGTGACGGGATCGACCGCGAATTTTTTGGCGCTGACCTGAAAGTGGTCGCCCTGAATGAAGATCGGTCCGCGAAACCCCTCACGCAGCGCTGCCGCGAGCATCACAGCTACGTACTCCGCCGGCCGCTGATCCGTGTACGCAATCTCCGACCGTGCGATTTCCTGGATGAGCGCTCCGACCTTGAGTCGCACGGCCGAGCGGAAGATCGAGCGCCCGGTGTCGTAGGCCATTCCGCGAATGTTCATCGCGGGAACCGTGAAGCCGCCGCATTTACCACGACCGCGGGCGAGATAGAGGTCGTGGATTGACGAGGGCTGCACGCCAACGGCCTGACCGATCTCCCAAATCAGCCAGCGCGCGTCCTCGCGATCATCGGGCTCGCCGAACACGGCGGTGTAGACGAGCGTGTCCATCGCCGGTGAGGCAATTGCCGACTCGTCGTGGACTGTAACTCGGCCGTCGAGGACGGTCACGGATTTGTTGAATGGATTTACGAACATGTCAGAGAAAATTAACTGAAGACTGCCCGTCTTGGATAACAACGAACTGAAGACTAAAGAAGACTACCTGCCGGGGGCTTTGGGCGGAGCGGCTTGGGGCTGCGGGCCTAGAAGCGGCGTTGACACGGCCCGCAGCCCCCGGCCGCTCCGCCCGCGGCCCCCCGGCAGGTAGTCTTCAGTTTTTTTCTGTTCGTTGCCCTCTTACACCGTCCATCGCGAATCACTCTTCGGCAGCGACTCCCACTCCTTCTTGGCCTGATCAGCGCCGGGCCGGCCGAGCAGTGCATACGCAAACTGTTTTCCAAGCTCGACGCCCGGCTGGTTGAAAGCGTCGATGCCGTAAAGTTGCCCGGCGTAGGCGGTGGCGAGCTCAAGCAGCATCATCAGCTGCCCCACGTGC
>JBBQWD010000107.1:0-5769 GCA_038210945.1 Gemmatimonadales bacterium | reverse complement strand
CACTGATCTCGGCGTTAGCGGCGGGCTCAACACCGGCTTTGCCAATGCGGGCCGGTTCAACACCGGCACCAATCTCGGATATCAGGCCGGCAAACTGACGCTGTTCGGAACTTACGGTTTCAACTCCGACGATCGCGGCATTATCGGTCTCAACAACCGCGAGCGACTGGATCCAACCGGCTCGCCCTTGTCGTACACCAATCAGGACATCGACGGCAGAAACAGCAACGCCGGTCACAACTTCACCGGTAACATCGACTACAAGCTGACGGACAAGGACGTCATCTCGAACGCGCTGTCATTCAACCGCCGGCACGCGAACGACGGCGCGCTCGCCGGCTACACCGAGCTCGACGCGAGCCAGGGATTCCTCGATCGGTACGTTATCGACAGGAACAACAAGTCGACGGGTCTGATGGTCGACGAAGCCGTTTCATGGAAGCGCACGCTGGTCCCGCGGAAGCACGAGCTCTCTACGGAGATCCGGTTCAATCGCGCGAGAGACAAGGACAACACGCTCCTCTGGCGTGATCCGCAGAATCAAGACGGTACGACCGCCGGTCCTCCGGTAGAGGGCGAGAGAGACTCGACCAACGCGCTGACTCGCCAGCTCACCGCTCAGCTCGACTATACGCGGCCACTGACCGCCAAGACCAAGCTGGAGACAGGACTCAAGGAAACGGGTCGCTGGCTCGACAGAGAATTCCTCGTCGCCAAGGATGCACTCGGCGATGGCAGTTGGCTGCCAAGCAACCTGAGCAACAATTTCACCTTCGACGAGCACGTGCACGCCGGTTACGGCGTGCTGAGCCAGAGCGTTGGCAAGTTCGATCTCCAAGGTGGTCTGCGCGCCGAATGGGCGAATAGAACGTTCGATCTCGCAAACGACCAACGCTATCCGTACAGCTACCACGCGCTGTTCCCGAGCGGCGTGGTCATGTACAAGCCGAGCGAGCAGACTCAGATCAAGGCGAGCTACTCACGGCGCATTCGCCGGCCCGGAACGCAGGAGCTCAACCCGTTCCCGGTTTTCTTCGATCAGCAGAACGTCTTCATCGGGAATCCGAAGCTGAATCCCGAGTATACGGATGCGATCGAGCTCGGATTCAGCAAGTCCGGACAGCTAGGCTCGCTGCAGCTCTCGCCATTCTATCGTCGGACCAAGGATGTCGTTCGCGTCAACATCAATACGGCCGACACGGTCGACGGTCGTGAGGTGACATCCATAAGCTTCGAGAACCTGGACAACGCCAACTCGTGGGGAACCGATCTCAATGGATCTCTACGGCTCGGACCCAAGTTCAGTGGTTTCGGCGGCCTCAACATCTTCAAGATGGTCACGGATGGCGGGTCGCAGTCGGCTCTCTCGTCGAACGCGATTGGCTGGTCTTATCGCCTCAACGTCACGAGCCAGGTCAACCCGACGGTGACGCTCCAGGCCAACTACTGGTATCGTGCACCGATGAACATCGAGAAGGGTCGCTTCTCAGCGATGCAGATGACCAACATCACTCTGCGCAAGAAGCTGGATGGCGACAACATGAGCGTCGCTGTCCGCTTCACCGATCCGTTCGACACGATGAAGTTCCGCATCAAGGCGGGTGACGACAACCTCACCCAGATCACGGCGCGCAAGTTCGGCGTCCGCTCGACCTGGGTGACGTTCCAGTGGAATTACGGGCAGGCGCCGAAGATCCGTCCTCCGCGCGAGGAGCCGGCTCAGCCAGCGCCAGTCTTCCCGTAAGCCGACTGGCAAACCAACGACGGTCGCAGCTGGGTTAGGTTCCCGGCTGCGACCTTTGTTTGCCCAGTTAAAAGGCCGCCCCCTCTGGACGCAAACCGCACATTGCCATACATTTAGCTATGGCAACCACGACTCGGCCATCGAGTACTAAGCCCGCCTCTCCGGCAAAATCCGGAAGCGGGCTTTCGCGTATCAAGGGGTCCGCCCAGGCCGCCCAGGGATTGCCGCGTGTGCGGAACGACATGGTCCTCACCTTCGATGACGTTCTTCTGACGCCGCGACATTCGCTCGTCCACCCGAAGGACGTGAATACCGTCTCCCTTTTCACTCGGGGGATCCCCCTCAATCTGCCCTTTGCGTCGGCCGCCATGGATACGGTGACCGAGTCCGACATGGCGATGGCAATGGCCAGAGCGGGCGGAATCGGCGTCATCCATAAGAACATGTCGATCGACCGTCAGGCCGCCGAAGTCGATCGCGTCAAGCGATCCGAGAGCGGGATGATTCTGAACCCGATAACCCTCGCCCCCGACGGAACGCTGCGCGAAGCCATCGCGTTGATGAAGCGCTTCAAGATCTCCGGCGTCCCGATCGTTAACCGCGATGGCCAGCTCGTCGGAATCATCACCAACCGCGATCTCCAGTTCGAGCGCAATCTCGATCGCCCGCTCCGC
This sequence comes from Gemmatimonadales bacterium, assembly GCA_038210945.1. Classification (GTDB taxonomy): domain Bacteria; phylum Gemmatimonadota; class Gemmatimonadetes; order Gemmatimonadales; family Gemmatimonadaceae; genus UBA4720. Next base: position 3,351 of record JBBQWD010000107.1, on the reverse strand, counting down.
GACGCGATGACATCGAAGAATCTCGTCACCGCGCCCGTTGGCACTACGCTCGACGAGGCCGAGGCAATCCTCGGTAAGCATCGGATCGAGAAGCTGCCCGTCGTGGACGAGAAGGGAATTCTCCGCGGTCTGATCACCGTCAAGGACATTCACAAGCGGCGCGACTTTCCCGACGCGAACAAGGATCAGCACGGACGCCTTCGCGTAGCGGCGGCCATCGGCGCGGCGAACTATCGCGATCGCGCCCGTGCGCTCGTGGATGCCGGGGTCGATGTTCTCATCGTCGACACAGCACACGGGCATTCCGAGGGAGTTCTCGAGGCGACTTCGATCGTACGAGAGATGTTCCCGGACGTCCAGCTTGTCGCCGGAAACGTCGCCACTCGTGCGGGCGCGAGAGCGTTGGTCGAGCGGGGAGTTGATGCGGTGAAGGTCGGCGTCGGACCGGGCTCCATCTGCACCACGCGCATCGTCACAGGCGTCGGAGTCCCACAGCTCACGGCGATCTTCGACGCGGTAGAGGGTGCGGGAGACATTCCGGTCATCGCGGATGGTGGCATCAAGTACTCGGGGGACATCGTGAAAGCGCTCGCGGCCGGCGCCTCGAGCGTGATGATGGGCTCGATGCTCGCCGGCACCGAGGAGACTCCCGGTGAATCGCTTCTCCTCGAGGGGCGTCGCTTCAAGATGATCCGCGGAATGGGCAGCCTCTCCGCGATGCAGGACGGCAGCGCCGACAGATACTTCCAGGAAGGCGAGATGTCGCCGAAGAAGCTGGTGCCCGAGGGGATCGAGGGCCGGGTTCCCTACAAAGGTCCAGTGAGCGACGTGCTGTTCCAGATGATCGGCGGGCTGCGCAGCGGAATGGGATACGTCGGGTGTGCCGACATCGACCAGCTCCGCACCGAAGCGGAGTTCGTGCGCATCACCGCGGCGGGCCTGCGTGAATCCCACCCCCACGACGTTACGATCACCCGCGAGGCGCCCAACTACTCCGTGTAGCTGTTTCCTTGACATTGCTTCGAGAGTCGTCACAACTTCTGGCGACTCCACAGTGTCGAATGTTTAGGTCGAAACGCGTCAGACTACCCACGTTTTCGGAGCTTTATAATGGGCATATGGACGAAGAAGAGCATCGCTGTCCTGCAGGCTGAGGCGGCGGGTGAATCCACGGAGCATACGCTCCGACGCGCACTCGGCGCTCTCAACCTTACCACACTGGGCATCGGCGCCATCATCGGCGCGGGTATTTTCGTTCTGACCGGGACAGCCGCTGCGCAGTATGCGGGACCCGCGATTGTCCTCTCCTTCATTGTATCCGGATTGGGATGCCTTTTCGCCGGCCTCTGCTACGCGGAGTTCGCCAGCATGATTCCAATTGCCGGCAGCGCCTACACCTATGGCTACGCGACGCTTGGTGAGTTCGTCGCCTGGATCATCGGCTGGGATCTGATCCTCGAGTATTTGTTCGGCGCGTCCACCGTGGCGGTGGGTTGGTCCGGATACTTCACGGCGTTCATGGAGCAGATCGGGGTTCACATGCCGACCACGTTCACAAGCGCGCCGTACCAGTACCATGAGACCGCCGCGATCGACTCGGTGACGAAAGCGGTCCTACACCCAGCCGGTTTTTCGCATACGGGTGCGATTGTCAATCTCCCCGCGATCGTGCTGATCGGGCTGATGACGACGCTTCTCGTCATCGGCATCAAGGAATCGGCCCGCTTCAACAACTTCATCGTCATCCTCAAGATCACGATCGTGCTTCTCGTGATTGGATTCGGGTTCATGTACGTGAACACGGCCAATTGGCACCCGTTCATTCCGCCCAATACCGGTAATTACGGGCACTACGGCTGGAGCGGGATCGTGCGCGGCGCCGCTGTAGTGTTCTTCGCCTATATAGGATTCGACGCGGTGTCTACCGCGGCACAGGAGGCAAAGAACCCGCAGCGAGACATGCCGATAGGAATTCTCGGCTCTCTGGCGATCTGCACCGTTCTATACATCTTGATGGCGCTCGTCATGACCGGGCTAGCGCACTACACCGAGCTCGACGTTCCGCACCCGGTGTTCGTCGCGATCGAGAAGGCCGGACCAGCACTGGCGTGGCTAGGCTCGATCATCAACATCGGAGCGATAGCTGGACTGGCGTCGGTGGTGCTGGTGATGTTGATGGGTCAGCCGCGCATCTTCTACTCGATGGCGCGCGACGGACTCCTCCCACCGGTCTTCGGGAAAGTTCACCCCCGTTTCAAGACGCCGTACGTCACCACGATTCTCACCGGCGTTGTGGCTGGCGTGGTCGCCGGACTTTTCCCAATCGGCCTTCTCGGCGAGCTGGTCTCGATCGGAACTCTGCTCGCGTTCGTCATCGTATGTGCGGGAATCATCGTGCTGCGGTACAAGTCGCCAAATCTGGCGCGTCCGTTCCGAACGCCGTTCGTCCCCGTGGTTCCGATTCTCGGAATCCTGATCTGCGGCTACATGATGTCGAGTCTCCCAAGGGCGACATGGGAACGACTCATCGTCTGGATGATCCTGGGGCTCGTGATCTACTTCTTCTACAGCAGATCGCATTCGAAGCTCGCCCGCGCGGAAGGCAGTGCTTGACCTTCTAAGCGTTCCCCAGCAGCGAGGGGAATCGATCGAGCGTCTCGCGCGGGAGCTCAGCGCGGGACGCTCTGTCGCTTTATCTACCCACATCAACGCGGACGGCGACGGCTGCGGGTCGGAGACAGCGTTGTCTCGCCTGCTCGGTCAGATGGGGTTGCGATCGCGAATCGTGAATCCAACGCCGTGGCCCGAGATGTACAGGTTCCTCCTCGGAGACGACGTTCGCGATGCGAGCGATCTCGGCGCCAAGGCTCTGGCCGAGTCGGATGTCCTGATCGTCCTCGACATATCGGACGTGAAGCGACTCGGTGTCCTCGCCGAGGCTGTCCGGAAGTTGAAAATCCCGAAACTGGTGATAGACCATCACCTGCCGAGCGACGAGCCGCCAAGCACGCTGCTCGTTGCCGACACGACGGCGTGCGCCACGGGCGAGCTGATCTACGATTTCGCTACCTGCCTTGGTCTCGAGATCACGCCCAATATCGCGCGCTCGCTGTATATCGCGCTTCTCACGGACACCGGAGGGTTTCGGTTCAGCAATACGACCGCCCGTTGTCTGAGCATTGCTGGTCAGCTCATCGCGTCGGGTGTCGAGCCCGAGGAGATGTATGGCCGGCTTTACGCATCGATGCCTCTGGGCAGACTCCATTTGCTTCGCGATGCGCTGGCGACGCTCGAGGTCGATCCCGAGTACGGCATCTCGTGGATCTCGGTTGCGGCGGGCGCCGCCGAGCA
>JBBQWD010000106.1:0-5776 GCA_038210945.1 Gemmatimonadales bacterium | reverse complement strand
GGCGGCGCAATCAGCGGCTGCGTATACGACGCGAATGCCTGCTGCGCGAGAAGCTTGGTCCAGTCTCCCTGCTGAGTGAAGTACGCTACTCCGTCGGACTGAACGCCCATAGTGAGACTGGTGCCGATCGCCACATAACGCGCGAAAGCTTCCTGGCCTTTGGGACCGGTGACGTTGGCGCTATCCCTTTCGCAGGCAGCGAGTGATAACAGAGCGAGAGCGCCAGCGGACAAGAACCAGTTACGCGTCATAACAAATCCTCAGAGGTGAAGAAACATCCGGGGCCTTGCCCAGCGGGCTGATAATATCTGTCATGGCCGAAAGGCGCGCCACCCCAGACTCCGAATCGCATCGCCGTGCTCATCGAGCTTGGGAGGAGGCATACGTACGGTACCGGGCACACTCGGAGGCAGACCGGTTCGAGGATCCGCATCGATAGCTTCGACAGCTTCCGCGACCGTTCGCACGACTCCGCACGGCACGCTCACCGATTGAAGGCGATCGATCCAATACTGCGCGTTCATCTGCCCCAACCGCTCCGCCAACGCCGAGACCACGCGATCGCGGTTCTCCACCCGCCCCGCGTTGGTCGCGAGGGCCTTGTCCTCGGCGAGCTCGCGCAAACCCAAGGCCTCCACACACGCACTCCACTGCGCATCGCTGCCTACCGCGATCACGAACGGACGATCCGCAGCTTCGAACAGCTGGTAAGGAACGAGATTGGGATGAGCGTTCCCCCATCTCTTCGCGTCGCTGCCGGAGACGAGCACATTCTGCGCGACGTTCACGAGTGCCGCGCGCGCGCTATCCGCGAGTGAGATGTTGATGTGGCGCCTTCCGCGAGAGAGCGGTCCCGCGGCGCGTTCAGCCACCGCGGCAAGAATCGCGATCGCTGCATCCTTCCCCGCCATCACGTCGGCGAGTGCGATGCCAACCTTCATCGGAGCTCGATCGGGCTCCCCAGTTATTGCCATCCACCCACATTCTGCCTGAATTACGAAGTCATAGCCGGGACGCGTGCTTTCGGGCCCAAAGCCGGAGATGGTGCACCAGATGAGCGATGGGTTTTGCTCGAGAATGGTCTTCGGGTCCAGTCCGAGTCGAGCGAGTGAGCCGGAAAGAAAATTCTCGAGCACGACATCGGCTTCACGGATGAGATCGAGAACGACGGCCCGGTCGGTCTCTTTTGAGAGGTCCGCCGCGAGGCTTTTCTTGTTCCGGTTGATGGCCAGGAAATAGGCGCTTTCGCCATCGGCGTCGAACGGCGGTCCCCAGCCCCGCGTTTCGTCTCCGTGACTCGGCCGTTCGACTTTAATGACGTCCGCCCCGAGGTCTCCGAGCATCATTGAACAGACCGGTCCGGCCAGCACTCTGCTCAAGTCAAGCACTTTTAGCTTCATTCTGGCCAATTGGCTTGTTAGTGTACGCTACCTGTCTTATTACTGTTTCTACTGGTGGCTCCAAACCTTCAAATCATCCATTCGGCGAATATAGTTCAGCCCACCTTGTTTTAGTGACGAAAAATCATATACTTAGCGCCGTTCGAGCCCCTCGTCGGGGCAACCTGGATTTCAGTGATCCCAACCCGTCAGCACCGCCCCTCAAAGCTGACCGGAGCCCATAAATGCCCGATAAAGAAAAGCCCGCAGTTGCTACTCCAACAGCACCTGCCCCCGCGCTCGGCACACCACCTATTCCGCCGAGACGGAGCCCAGGCCACCGCGGAGCTGATGTAAAAGATACCGTCGCCGAAATGGCGGCGAAGGCGCACGAGATCAGCCTCGAGGCCGGCAGTAAGATGGCCGCCGCGATGAAGGATGTCGTCGGCGCCGCTGCTGGTCTTACCGGACTGGTCCTGGAAAGCGCGCGCGATCTCCTTCAGTACATGGTCCGTCGCGGGCAAATGACGCAGGACGAAGCCGACAAGCTGATGCGGGAAGTCGAAGCGTCGCATGCCAAGAGAAAGCCATTCACTCCGCCGGCATCGGTCGCGTCGAAGACGGCCGCTCCCAAAGTCGAGGCGTCGCATTCCGTGCCCGTGGTGAAGCACGCGCTGCACGCGCACACGCCGGCTCCGATCAAGCATCCCGCCAAGCCCGCGGCGAAGCACACTGCCACTAAGAAACCGGCAGCCAAGAAGACAACCATGAAGCCGGCCGCAAAGAAGCACACCCACAAATCCGCGTCCAAAGGCAAGCCCAAGGCTTCAGGCAAGACGGCGAAAAGAAGGTAGGCCGTGGCAATACCGCGAGGCGATGCGGTCGCCCTCGCCCGCGCTCTGATACAAATCGATTCCAGAAACCCCACTCTGGCTCCGGATTCCCCGGGCGAGGCTGCCTGCGCGCACGCGCTCGCGTCGGTCCTCGACGATTGGGGTTTTTCAGTCGAAGTGGCGGTGATCGCTCCCAGCCGGTCCAATGTCGTGGCCCGAATTGGACCAAGCGGTGCGCCTGCACTCATGCTGAATGGTCACCTCGATGTAGTGGGCGTCGAGGGCATGGTTCACGATCCGTTTGCCGCCAATATCCGTGATAACCGGATATACGGACGCGGCTCCGCCGACATGAAGGGCGGGGTAGCCGCAATGTGTGCCGCCGCGGTTTCGGTCCCCGCATCCAACAGAAATCGACAGATCCTGATCACGGCGGTCGTCGACGAGGAATATGAAAGCCTCGGCATGCGCGCTTTGCTGCAGTCTGGAATCCGAGCCGAAGCTGCTATCATCACCGAACCCACGAGACTGGCGATATGCCCCGCTCACCGTGGATTTGCGTGGCTCGACGTCACTTTCCGTGGCCGCGCCGCCCACGGAAGCCGCTACGACATCGGCGTCGACGCGATCACCCACGCGGGTCTGCTGCTCGCCGAGCTCGAGCAGCTCGAAGGGACGCGCGAATCAGGACCACGCCATCCTTTGCTTGGCCGCGGCTCTCTCCATGCTTCGAAGAGTCGGGGCGGCGTCGGCATGTCCACGTATCCGGAAGCGTGCGATCTTGCGATCGAGAGGCGTACGCTGCCTGGTGAGTCCGCCGACAACGCGATGCGAGAGATCACAGATGCTTGCAGCCGGGTGAAAGCCAAACATCCCGCCTTCGACGCGCGAGTTACATTGAGCACCGCGCAGCTGCCCAGCGACGTGTCGCCGGATGCGCCGATCGTGAAGAGGCTGCGAGGCGCGCTCGAGCGGGAGAATCTGCCCATCAGGATCGAAGGGCTGTCGGCGTGGACTGACGCGGCGCTTCTCAACGAGGCCGGCATTCCAACGATTTGTTTCGGACCCGGCGACATCGCTCTCGCCCATGCAGCGGAGGAATACATTCCGGTGGAAGAGATCGGCGTCGCGACACGCGTGCTTTCACGCGTGGTCCGGGAGTGGTGCGAAGCGACCTGAGCGTGCAGCTTCAGGGAGGAGACGTTCGATTGGCGGACTGGACTCACAAGCAATACGACATTCTCGAGAGGGCGATCCAGAGCGGCAAACGGATCGCGGCCTATCGTCGCGGCACCGAGTACATCGTCGTGCCGACGAGGCTGCGGATGATCAAGGGACGCGAGGCAGTCGAAGCGACGCACCCCACCACCGGCGATCAGATCACGCTTTACCTTGACGAGATGGACAGCTTCGAGGTGGTGAAATGACTCGCGCCAAATCCGGGGACTTGGTCGCCATCTACGCCGACGAGTCGTGCATCGGCAATGGGCGGGAAGGCGACAACCCTGGCGGCGCCGGCGGACTGATCGAATGGCTGCACCCACGCTCCAACGAGGTAACCAGGTGCGACTACTGGATATCGGAGCCCGCTACCACAAACAACCGTATGGCCCTTCGCTCGGTCATCGAGGCGTTTCGGGCGATTTCCAAGAGCGGCAACAGCTACCGCGTTGTGTTTACGAGCGATTCGAAGTACATAGTTAGCGGGATGAACGAGTGGCTTCCGTCCTGGAAGGCTCGGGGCTGGAAGAAGAAGAATGGACCGATCTTGAATCTCGAGCTGTGGAAGGAAGCCGACGAAGCCGTCTCCGGGCACGAATGTCACTGGAAGTGGGTGCGCGGCCATGTCGGGCATCCCCAGAACGAATACGCGAATTTCCTGGCTACACGGGCAGCCGCGGAACAATCAAATTCCAGCGGGTTACGGCAATCTGAGTTCGACAGCTGGCTGAAGGCGGAGCAGGCCGGGCCGATCCGATTGAAGGACACCGCGCCTTTCCCCGATCTTCAATCATTCCAGCCGAGCAAGCGAGCATGGACGACCTAGACAGACTTTTTCAGCGATTGGTTCACAACATCAGGAACGGCCACGCCGAATATCTGAGCGTGCCGTTCACGGTGCAGGAGCTCTACGACTCGCTCGTCCCCTACCGCCATTACCGGCGCGATCTCGGCATCGAGACCAACCAGGACTACGAAGCGGCAGTGACGCGGCTCCTCTCCGGCGAGAAAGGGTACATCCGCGCCGATCAGGCGATGCAGGAGAGACTGAAGAAGGAGCTGGCCGCGTCGAACACCGACCTGGGCGCGTTTCGCGATTACGGAGATACACGGATCTCACTCTCCCCGGATGCCGTACAGAAAATCGGAGTTTCCATTCCTTCCCAGAACTCGGGGGGGTATTCGGTTGGCGGAGCTCATGTCGCGGGTGGAAACGGTGAGAGTACTACTTCGTTTACCGTCCCTGGCGTCTCGAGGCTGGACGCGCTCGATGGATGCAAGTTCTGCGGTGGCACCCTACCCGAAGGACGCGCTGTGACCTACTGCCCGCACTGCGGCCAGAATCTCGCGGCGAAACACTGCGCCGGGTGTGGCACCGAGCTTGACCCCGCCTGGAAATTCTGCGTGAACTGCGGCAAGAAGGCGCAGTAACAGCCTGATGTGCGCATGACCTCCAGAACAGAACCCGGCAGCGTCGTTTTCCTGTCGGCGGTCCGAACACCGTTCGGCACCTTCGGCGGAAAGCTCAAAGGATTCTCGCCCGTCGATCTCGCCGTTCACGCCTCGAAAGCCGCAATCGAGCGCGCGGGGATCGCCGCGACGGATGTCGACCAAACGATATTCGGCAACGTCCTCTACACGACGAACGACTCGATCTATTTCGCGCGGCACGTCGCGCTAAAATCGGGATGCAGACAGGAGACTTCCGCGCTGACGCTCAATCGTCTTTGCGGCTCGGGATTCCAGGCCGTCGTGAGTGGAGCGCAGGAAATCATCCTCGGCGCCGCCCAGATCTGTCTCGTTGGTGGAGCGGAGTCGATGTCGCAGGCACCGCACGTGACGCGTGGCATCAGATGGGGCACTCCGCTCGGCAAAGCGCCGGTGATGGAGGATGTGCTGTGGGAAGGGCTGACTGATTCCTACGTCGGGCTTGGCATGGCGGAGACGGCGGAAAATCTCGCCGAGCGCTACAAGCTCGATCGCGGATGCGTGGACGAGTTTGCGCTGAGGTCGCAGCAGTTGTCGAAGGCGGCGTGGGAGGAAGGAGTATTCGACGACGAAGTGGTGTCCATCCCGATTCCGAATGCGAAAACCGGCAAGATCGAGGAATTCACGACCGACGAGCACATGCGCCCAGACACGACTGCGGAAAAACTGGCTGCGCTCAAGCCGGCGTTTCGGAAGGGCGGTGTCGTGACGCCCGGAAACGCATCGGGGATTGGCGATGGCGCGGCCGCGATGGTCATCGCCAGCGAACAATTCGCGCGTGCGCGCGGTCTCAAGCCGCTTGGCCGGCTCGTGTCGTGGGGAGTCGCGGGTGTTGATCCTGCGGTGATGGGAATC
>JBBQWD010000105.1:0-5837 GCA_038210945.1 Gemmatimonadales bacterium | reverse complement strand
CAACCTCGTCGTCGACAAATCGGGAAGGGTCTGGTTTTCGGGCAACCGCAACGCCCGGATCGGATGGCTCGACCCGGCGACGGGGAAGAGCACGATCTACCACATGCCGGATCCGGCGGCGCGCGATCCGCACACGATGACGTTCGACAAGAACGGTGAGATGTGGTTCACAGCCCAGTTCTCGAATTTCGTCGGCCATCTCGACCCGAAAACGGGCAAAGTGCGCCTGATGAAGCCGGCAACGAAGGATGCGCGGCCTTACGGAATCGTCATCGATCCCAGTGGCCGGCCTTGGTTCGACGAATTCGGAACGAACAAGATCGCCAGCATCGATCCATCGACTTTCGCGATCCGGGAATACGTACTGCCCAACGCTCGTACCCGCCCGCGGCGAATCGCGGTCACGTCAGACGGCACGTTGTGGTACGGCGATTACACGCGTGGAATGTTGGGCAGAGTCAATCCAAAGACGGGAGCTGTGCGGGAGTTCCCGCTGCCGGCGGCCGCGCAGTCGCTGCCTTACGCAATGGCGTCCGACGACCGCGACCGAATCTGGCTCGCCGAGACCGGCGTTCAACCGAACCGTTTGGTTGGCTTCGACCCCATATCGGAGTCATGGATCTCCGTCACTCCGGTCGTACTGAGCGGAGGGCTGACGATCCGCCACATGATCTTCCACGCGCCCACCCGGACGCTGTGGTTCGGGACGGACGCGAACACGATCGGCCGGGCTTTAGTTCCGTAGGCTTCGTGGGCAGTTAGGAATCAGGGCGTCGTCGTGCCTTCGGCTGCGCGCTTGAGCAGCGCGATCTGGCCCTCGTGATACGTGTGGTGCTGCATAAGCCCGCGTATCACCGTCCCCACAGGGAGTCCCGTTCCGAGTGAGGGATCGCGCTGGTCGCCGATCCAGCGCATCAGATCTTCGGGCTTGAGTGCATTGACAGCGCGCTCGAGCTCCTTTTGCGCCTCTGCCAGATCTTCCTTCGCCGCTTGCCACGCCGGCTCTCCTCCGCCAAATCGTGGCGCCGGCCAGTCTTCGGGCGGGGACTTGGCGTCTGCTCCCCGCACGCAGGAGGCGACCTCGCGGGTCCACACCGCCATATGGAGTACCAGCTCCCAGATCGTATGACCGCTCGGGATGGACCGCCTCGACGCGACGCCGGCGTCGATTCCCTCGAACACTGAGGTGATCGACGACCCGTGCCAAGGATCGCCGTCGTAGACCTGGTGCAGGTCCTGGCGAAGCGCGTCGAAATCGGATTTGGGTCGAGTCATGGCCTGCTCCGTAGGTCGGCGATGAGTTGTTGAAGAAGGTGAACTCCACGCGTTAGCTCCGCCAGCTCGCTCTGTCGCAGATCTGTGACGGCGGCCGCAAGTTTCTCGACGCGTCGCGCTCGCCCCGCTGTAAGCACTTTCTGTCCTTTGATGGTCGCCCGAATCCGCGTCAGCCGTCTGTCGCGCGGATCACCGATCCGCCTGACGAGACCCTCTTTTTCCAGACCGGTTACGATCCGTGTCATCGTTGGCGGCCTCACCTGCTCCGCGGCGGCAAGCTGGCCCAGCGTGAGCGGTCCGCCGAAGACGACTACCGAAAGTGCGGACAGGCGCGGAGCCGAAAGTCCGCTGGCATCATCTTCCTTGCGCAGCTGTCGGAGTAGGTGGATCGCTGCCGAGTGGAGCTGGTCGGCGAGAGCTCCCGCCCGTGCTTCAGGCTTCCGGGGTGTCACTCATCAGGCCGACGACGTTGCCTTGTCCATCGCTCATCGAGGAAACCCAGATCTCGCGTCCGTTCATGCGCGCGATGACGCGCGGCTCTTCCAGGCTCTTCGCACCGGAAGATTTGATTCTTGCGTGGGTGGCTTTGATATCGCTGACATCGTAGAAGAGCACACCGTGCTGCTGCTCCCCGTCCTTACCCTGGCCTTCGGGCCCGGCCAGCATCAGCTGCACCCCACCGCAGTCGAAGAATGAAAGGCCCGGGGGCGCGTCGAATAGATGTCGCATGCCGAGGATGTCTTGATAGAACCGTTTCGCCTCGGCGATGTCGCGAACGGGGAGCGCGATCTGTCGGATCTTCGAGAGAGTCGTTCTAGTGTCGGTCGCCATGGAAGCCTCGCAAGGTCGTTAGCTGTGCTAACGATACCTTTGCATCGCGGCCGGGACAAGGGCAGGTGTCAACTGAACTGAACGGGGTGGGAGGCGTCAGTAGCGTAGGTGCCAGGCACCGGTTCACCACGCCCAGACTTTCCTAGCCGGCGATCTGAGCGCATTCAGTTGCCAGCGTGGCAGAAAGATGTCGGTTGGGCTCGACTACACCGCTTCCCTTCGGCGTGAGTGATTACAAGAAGCTCAGTGTTTGGCGCAAGGCGCATGCACTCGCCCTCAATGTCCATCGGGTCGCGGTCCGACTAAAAGGGTCAGAACACGCGTCGCTACGCAGTCAAGTGATGCGGGCGTCGATGTCTATTCCGACGAATATCGTAGAGGGCACCGGCCAAGAGAGCAGGAAGGACTTCGGCCGCTTCATCCGCTTCGCTCTCAATTCAAGCTCAGAGCTGGAGTACCACGTGACGGTAGCCCGTGACATTCAGGCTATCGACGCCACTGACTTCGACTCGCTCATGGCTCAGACGGTAGAAGTGCGGAAGATGCTATACGGCCTGCGAAAGACCGTAGTGTCCTCCCCGAGAACGCCACAGAGATAAGTCCAGGCGTAGTGAACCGAAGCCTGGCACCTACGCCACTGACGCCTCTCACCCCGTTCAGTTCAGTTGACAACTACTCGCTAATCGGGAGGCGCGACTACTTTCTTCTTGCCCTTCGGCTTGACCTTGAACTCCTTCTCCACCATCTCGCCGAGGTCGCGGAGGGTTTCGCGGTCCTCCGCGCTGAATTCGCGCGGGAGGTTGTCCATGATGCAGAGCGTTCCGATGTTGTGACCGCCGGGCCCCTTCACCGGCTGCCCCGCGTAGAAGCGGACGTGCGGGTCCTCGAGCACGATCGGGTTCTGCGCGAACCGCGGATCGAGAACCGCATCTTCGATCACGAACACTTCGTCGGCCGTGATGGCGTGGCCGCAGAAGGAGAGATCGCGGGCGCTATCGGCAATCGGCAGCCCCTGCCTCGACTTGAACCACTGGCGGTCGCCTTCGACGAACGAGATTCCGGCGAACGGAACGTCGAACACGCGCTGCGCCATCTTACTGATCTTGTCGAAGCGCTCTTCCGGCTCCGCATCGACAGCCGCGCTCAAACGGAATTCCACCAACCGCTCCGCTTCGTCCTGCGGAATGAGAGGACGCATTACCTCTTCGGTCTCGGCCCATAGGCCTCGAGTCCTCATCACCGCCGTAACGCGCGAGCGGAATTTCCCCGCTTCGATTGGCTCATAGAGGACGTCGTCTACACCCTGTGAGTGGAGATCGTTCGTCTCATTCTCCGAGCCCGCCGGCGCGAGGACGATGATCGGCATGTCCACCAGACCCACGACGGTGCGCGCGGCGTGAACGACCTGACGGCCGTCGAGAATCGGAAGTCTGAGTCCGACGACCAGCGCATCAGGCGGATCCTGGGCGAGGATTCCGAGCGCGGCCGCCCCATCGTTGGCGATCTGCACGGCGAAGCGCGCTTCGACCAGGATGTCGTTGAAGCGCACGCGGTCTCCCTTGTCACCGACCGCGAGCAGCACTCTGGACGGCTTCGCCACGCCGTCCGCATCGAGCTCGGGCACGAATTCGGCGTTGACGCGCGGTGTGTTGGTGCGCGGCGTCTTGCGGCGCTCGAAATCCGTATAGGGAATCACTTCGTCCGCGGTCGTGTCCCCTTCGGCGATGTGCCACAGACCGTCGTTGTCGAACGTGTGGAGCGCTTTGGTTCGAAGGGCTGTAGCGCGGAGCTCATCCGTGTTCTTTCCGGTCGTGATCATGCCTCGAATCTCGGGCGTGATCTCGAGAAACTCGATGAGGGGCAGGCGGCCGCTGAAGCCCGTGAAGCCGCACTCCGCGCAGCCCGTGGCCTTGACGTGCCTCGCTTTCCCGAACAAACGCTGCTGCGCCGAACGGATCATCGGGTGGAGCTCGTCTACCGGCGCCTCGTAACGACAGTGTGGGCAGATCCTCCGCACTAAGCGTTGAGCGGTGACGCCGATCAGACCGGCAGCGACTCGGAACGGCTCGACGCCGATGTTCTCCAGTCGCGCGATCGCGCCGATGGCGTCGTTCGTGTGCAACGTCGAGAGAACCAGGTGGCCCGTCATCGCCGCCTGGAATGCGATGATCGCGGTCTCCTGGTCACGGATCTCTCCGACCAGAAGAACGTCGGGGTCCTGACGAAGAACCGATCGCAGAACGCCGGCGAAAGTCAGGCCCTGCTTCTCGTTCACCTGAACCTGATTCACTCCGCTCAGTCTGTACTCGACCGGATCTTCGACCGTGACGATGTTGACTGATTCACCGCGGCGGGTGTTGAGAGCCGCGTAAAGAGTCGTCGTTTTTCCCGATCCGGTCGGACCCGTCACGAGCAGAATGCCCTGTTCGCGCATCAGCAGCGCCTGGAATCTCTCGAGGAGCTCGGGCATGAAGCCGAGGGTCGTCATCGACACCTGCACCGATTTCTCATTGAGCACGCGCATCACGACTTTCTCGCCGACGCGCGTTGGAAGAATCGAGACACGAAGCGCGACTTCTTCTCCCGCTACCCGCACCTTCGCGCGACCATCCTGCGGACGGAATCGCTCGGCGACATCCAGATCGGACATGATCTTGATGCGGGAGACTACCGGCCCGACACCGATGAAGCGCGGAAGAACCATGATGTTCTTGAGCAGACCGTCGATGCGAAAGCGAATCAGCGTCGACGTCTCGTCGTGCTCGATGTGGATGTCCGAGGCGCGCAGCTTGATCGCGTTGCCGATGATCGCGTCGACCAGCTTGATGACCGGCGCGTGCACCCGCAGCAGAGCGGCCTCATCCTGCTCGGTCTCCTTGATCTGCTCGATGCCGACAGTCTGATCGAGCTTCTCGATCAGCCCGTAAATCATTGCGTCGGGGCGGAGCGTGTCGGAGACCAGTTTCTCGAGCTGCCCCGGCGGGCAGAAAAGCGGCGTGACCTCGCGGCTCGTCGCCCAGCTCACTCTCTGAATCGCTTCCTGATCCAGAGGATTTGCCATCGCCAGATGGACCATGCGGCTATCGATCTTGACGGGGAGGACGTTGAAATCCCGGCAAAGCTTCTCGGGAAGAACCTGCATGGCGTTCTTGTCTATTTCGCCGGGATTCAGATCGATGGAGTCGATTCTGAAGGCGTCCTTGACGAGCACGGCGATCTCGCTGAAGGAGAGCACGTCGCCGTCGATCAGCGCCTGCGCCACGTATGGCTTTTTCTGGGTGCGCCACCGGCCGATCAACTCGGGCGTAACCCCGGGCATGGTCCCTACCAGGGAGACCAGCCACTCGTCCTTGAAGCGGAATTTTGGATCGTTTGTCTGCGGATCAGCAGGTGTCTTCATGGCTTCCGGTAGGACACTTCTCTCCTGCTGCTCTATGGATGGCAGGCGGCCTTAAATGACTGTTTCGCCCCCTCGAAGATAACACGCCAGCCAGGGGCGGACGCCTGACCCGGCCGGACGCGTTTCGTATAGCCAATCTGCTGTTTGGGGACGGGCGCCGGCTTCCGGATTGGTCACAAAAAGGGAAGGGGTCGCTATTTGCCAAATAGGCGAGCAAACTTAGACGCGCGCGAAGATCCGCGGCTTGCGCTCCAGAAATCGAGGACTTGGCCCATCGGAACCGTAATCCGAAACAGAATCCTTAGCCTCCTTCCTCCGAATGAGCGCGAGA
>JBBQWD010000104.1:0-5950 GCA_038210945.1 Gemmatimonadales bacterium | reverse complement strand
GCGGGCGCAGCCTGATCCGCCGGCGCCGGCGTAGTGGGCTGCGCAGTCTGAGCGTCGCCCGCAGTTCCGGCTGCTGCTCCTGTGGTAGGCTGAGTGGTCTGGTTCTGACCGTTGGCGGCCACGGCGAAGAGGCACAATGTCGCCCCCGCCAGTCCCGCCATCAACCTAAAGCGTGCGTTGTGCATTTTGACCTCGAGTGTGAAGTGTTCACCTCATCCACGCTCTTCCGGGCAGGCCTTCGCGCCAACGGATGAACTTGAGCGAGAATGAAAAATCTCACGGGCTGTAAGAGGGAATTTCGTGCCAGAAATCGTGATTTTTGTGCTGGCTTTGTACCGATTCACACCGTCAGCTCAGCCGTGCGGGGGCGGGAGTACGCCAGCCCAAGCATGACACTGCTCAGCACTACATGAGGCAGATTGAGTGCGAGATCCGATCCGATCGGATCGCCTTGGAGCAGGCCCGTGATGAGGTAGATTGTCGCGTCCACCGCGTAGTACGAGCCGAACACGGCCAGCGCAAGCCTCGAGATCCGGGCAGAGTGGAGCGACGCCGCGAGGAGCAGCAACGCGGTGAGTCCGTGCGTTACGTCGTCGAGAAGACTGATGGCGTATTGACCGAGGAGCATGTGCTCACCGGGATCTGCGCCCGCATGGTGTTGATGCACTGGGGCGTTGAGACCGGGGATGTAACCCAGCACGACAACCAGGCTGAAGAGAATGGCAAATCCGAAGGTACTCAACCGAACTGCACGATCTGATGGCACGATCTCGAACCCCTGAAATGACGGGTAGGCTCAAGGATAACGCCCTTCGAGCCGCGAACAAATCTCAGCGCCGGAGACCCGGTCGCCTGCGCCGGCCGCTCCGTGCGATCGGCGCTGTCGTTCTCGCGTTGCTGCTGTTCGGGGTTGTCTTGAGCGCGCTCTCGATCTTTCGCGTCTACGATGCCCGGGTCAAAGTCCGATCCGATTCCAGCGTGCGTGTGACCGAGGTCACTCACCTCTATCCGGTCTTGATGCGGCAAGTCGTAGCACCGCGCACAGTCCAGGAGATCGCCGCCGCGGTGAGGTCGTCTTCCGGCCCCATATCCATCGGGGGCGGGCGCAACAGCATGGGAGGCCAGACGGCCACGCCCGATGGCTTGCAGATCGACATGAGGAATTTCCGTGGGGTCGTCGCGTTCGATTCCGCCGCCAGAACGATTACGGTCCACTCCGGTACGAGGTGGCGAGAAGTGCAGGACACCATCGACAAATACGGATTGGCGGTGAAGATCATGCAGACGTACAACACTTTTACCGTCGGTGGCGCTCTTTCAGTCAATGCGCACGGACGCTACATCGGCCAAGGCCCGGTGGTCCGTTCGGTTCGCAGCATCACTCTCGTGCTGGCTGATGGGCGAGTGGTGACGGCAAGTCGCGATGAGAATCCTGAGCTCCTCTTCGGCGCCATTGGTGGTTACGGCGCCATCGGCGTGATCGCCGACGTCACGCTCGACCTCGCCGTAAACTCACGCATCCGACGCGAAGACGAAAAACTTCCGGTCGGGTCCTACGCGAGCTATTTCCGCAAGAACATCCGCGACGACAGCACGGTGATCTTTCACAACGCCGACATGTACCCGCCGTCCTACGAGAACATTCACGTCGTCTCGTATCGTCGCACTCCAGAGGCGGTGACGGTCAGCGCGCGACTTCTTCCGAGAGATCAGGCGGCGTGGTCGCATCGCACGGCTTACTCGATGATGACCAGCTTGCCCGGTGCCGGTTGGTTGAGAGAACACGCAGTCGATCCAATCGAGTACCGCGGCAATCCCGTTACCTGGCGGAATTATGAAGCGAGTTACGATATAAGTGAGCTCGAGCCGAACTCCAGGGACAGAGAGACTTACGTCCTTCAGGAATACTTCGTTCCGACCGACAGCTTCGACGTCTTCGTTCCGAGAATGACGAAAGTCCTGCGCGACCCCGGCGTCGACGCGCTGAATGTCTCCGTTCGCCACGCCTTGCCGGACTCCGGGACCTATCTCGCGTGGGCGCCCAATGAAGTCTTCGCCTTCGTTCTCTACTACCAACAGGGCACCGACCCAGCCTCGAGGCGTGAGGTCGGAACGTGGACGCGAGAGCTGATCTCAGCGGCGATCAGAAGCGGAGGACGCTACTACCTGCCCTACCAGCCAGTCGCGACTCGCGAACAGTTCGCGCGCGCGTATCCGCGATCGAGCGAGCTCTTCGCGGTGAAACGCCGCGTCGATCCTTCCAACAAGTTCACGAATGCGTTGTGGGATTTGTACGAGCCGGCGCCCGACGGCACGTTCCCTTCGGTCACGGCGCAACGAATGCCGGCAACGCTACCGGCCGAGGTGCGAGTCTCCCTCGACAGCTTGCACGGCTACGCGCGGGACCTGATCACACACCCGGAGTGGGATCTCGTCTATAGCAGCGATGCATACGCTCGCTGGCTGGCGGCCGGGAAAAAGCCGAGCGCATTTCCGTATGTAGGCTCGATCGGCACGTTCTGGCGCGGGTACGAGCGCACCTGGCTCGCCGGACGAAACCGGTACTCCTTCTCGATCGGCAATCACGTAATGCTCGGCGTCATTGGCGTAAGCACGGCGATTGAATACGGTCTCAAAGGCGCGTACGAGAATTCGATTGGCCGGCTCTCGGAGCTCGACATGCCCCGTGGTGGCACCGACGAGGACCGGTACGCCGCGCAGGTCGCGAAGCGTTACGTGGACCTCATCGAGCAACGTGGCTGGTACGAGTTCGGGTTTGCCGACGCGCTCAAAGGTTTGTGGGCTCTTCCGACGAGTGGTCCCGGAACGGTGCGGAAATGGGAACGCCGTTTCGCGCTCAGCGCCGAGTACGGAATCAAGAGCGTGTACGCGACGCTAATCGGATTGGGCGCGCAGTCGGCGTACTCGGCCGATGAGACGCAGCGCCAGATCGTTGTCGCAGGTTGGAACGATTCCATCGCGCACTCGGCGCCGGCGTTGTCGCGCGTCAAGCCAGTGAAGAAGCTGGATCGGGGCTATACGCTGCTCAGCATCCCGCGCTACAATCCGTTTCGCGATGCGCTGATCGCGCTTTCTGATTACTCGAGCACCCTCCGCATCGCCGAGCTGTCGGGAGCGGAGCTGGTGACGATCAGCGGTACGGCGCCGCTCGGCTGGGACGCGCCGCCGCGCACCAGCGTAGTACTCGCGCACGCGGTCCCAACCGACGACTCGCGCAATCGCGTTCTCATGCAGACGAGCGCCCGCGATTTGCTCGACGTGCTTCACCAGCTTCGGTCGGAGGGGAAGTTCGAGACCGAGCACATCTACGACTACTAGGCTTCAAACAAACAAGTCGAGAAGAGTACCCGGGACGAGACTCGAACTCGTAAGGCCATAGGCCGAGGGATTTTGAGTCCCTTGCGTCTACCGATTCCGCCACCCGGGCGTGACTACAAATTAGCCACGGTCGGGCTACCTGCCTATTGGTCGACGCCTCCGCTGACCACCCAGACCCTGATTCGACCCGGCTCCCTGCCCCGAAAGCTCCTGCGCTCGCTTCCTGAACTGCGCCTGAAGATAGATGTAGCGGGCGCGCTGAACGGGAGTCAAAAACCCCGCAAGGTCCTTCTGCTCGGATTCTACCAGCGCAATGCGCTGCTTTTGCACGCGCAGCGTCGCATCCAACAGGTCGCTGATGCGCTTCTGGTTCGCGGCATCCCCCGCTGTCATCTCCTGCCGGAGTTGTTTCCTGATGTCACGGTCCTGCGCGGCGAGCTGACGGTGCTGCGGCGCAAACCGCGCGTTCGACTGCTCGAGCCTCTCGAGCTGGGCGTCCGTCAATCCCAGTCGCTCTTGTGTGAGCTTGGCCGCGCGCTCCTTGAATTGCTGCTCCAGAGCGGGGCGGTTGCCGGGTGCCGCCGTGGTGACACGCTGCGCGCGAGCCGGCACCACCGAGACCAACAGCGCGAGAACCGCGAGTCGAAGCATTGGCTTCATCATCTCAAATCCTGCACAAGTTAGTAGCCGCTGTCCACGGAGATCACGGGATCCGACTCCGTAGCAGGTAGCGCGTCGAAGCGATTCATGTCGCTCATCAGCTGTACGAGATTCCCATCGCTGAGGCCATCTACATCGGCAGCGACAGCAAGAGCGTGGGCGTGCGACGGCTGAATAGTAATTCCAACCGCGGATGACGCACCGGTACCTGGCGTCTTCGAAGCTACCGGCGCCGACTGCGCCGGGATCGTGGCCGAAGGAAGCGTTGTTGCCACCGAGGTCGGAACTGTCGTCGTGCCCTGTTTCGTTACGAGCATCGATCCGACGCCGACGACGGCGACAGCGACCGTGGCGGCGACGAGCCACGAGACCAGACGCGACCGCGCGGGCGCCTCGACTGCCGGAACGATCCTGCTGTAAGGCGGAATCCGTCTCACCACCTGATCGATATCGATCGCCGGCGCGAATACCGCGGCACTCTTGACCGTGCGAAGCACTTGCAGCTCCACCCTGCACTCCTTGCACGATGCGAGATGCGTTTCCGCGCGCTCCATCGCATCGGCGCCGAGTGCGCCATGCAACAGATCGGGAAGCATTTCCCTGATGTCGTTATCGGTGCAGTCATTCATCGCTCAGAAACTCCTTTACCGTCCGTATCGCATTGTGGTAGTGAACCCGCGCCGCGCCTTCGGTGCTGTCCACGATCTCCGCGATCTCCTTGTATGACAAACCCTGCTGTACCCTCAGCGTGAACACCTCACGCTGCGTTGGAGAGAGCGATTCCAGCGATCGTCTCACCCTCTCCTGCACCTCGTCCGCGATGAGCGCATCGAGGGCACCGTACTCACTCACATGATCCGACTCTTCGATCGGAACCGTCTCGCGGCTCCTTCGTTCCGCCCTTCTTCGATCGAGCATCAGCCTTCGCTCGATCGTAAAGAGCCATGTCCTCATCGTGCTCTCGCCCCGAAACGAATCCAGTGAAGCGAACGCGCGCACGAACGTGTCCTGCACTAACTCTTCGATCCCTTCCCGCTCCCCCGCGCTCGCCGCGAAACGAGCGAGTGCCTGGGAATGACGCCCCACCAAACGCGTGGCAGCCCGGCTGTCGCCGGCCTTCCAGCGCCTGATAAGCTCCATATCCGTCTCTTCGGGCCGTTCTTCGGGGCTGGGAGTCATGGAGCCTCATCCGGTAGACGCTCCGGCCCCCCTGCCGTTAAGGCCGATTGACCCCGTAGTATAGGTCTCATTGCTTCGCGCTCATCGAGCACAAAGCTACTACCGAGAGGAATGCCTGACCGTGCGCCCACGCCGCAATCCGCCAGAACGGATCTCCCACCGAGGGGCACACCAGACTCATCCCGAGAACTCGCTCTCCGCGTTTGAGCGCGCCATTGAGCTCGGCGCCGATGGCATTGAGCTCGATGTGCACGCGACGAGCGACGGAATAGTCGTGGTTCATCACGACCCGGTAGTCCACGCCAGACACCAACAACGACCCTCACATCGGGCAATCGCCGGGCTCTCAGCGGCGGAGCTCGAGCAATTCCCTCTCGCCGACGGGACGCGGATCCCAACGCTTTCTGAAACGCTGGATGCTATTGGACGAAGAGTCACCGTTTATGTCGAGATCAAAGCCCCCAACATCGAGGCGCTCGTCACCCGATGCATTCGGGAATCGGAGACGACCTGTGCGGTGCACTCATTCGACCATCGAATCGTAAAGATTGTTAAGAGCACCTTCCCGGCGATCCGCACCGGCGTGCTCGAGGTCTCACGACATATCGATCCGGTCGCTTCCCTTGCCTCCGCGTTCGCGGAAGATCTCTGGCAGGAAGTTGATACCATCGACGAAGAGATCGTCGCGAAAGCACACTCGGTGGGGGCGAGAGTGGTCGCGTGGACCGCCAATGACGCCGCCCAATGGGAAGCTCTGTACGCTCTTGGCGTC
>JBBQWD010000103.1:0-5951 GCA_038210945.1 Gemmatimonadales bacterium | reverse complement strand
AAAGAACGAAATCCCCGATTTCTCGAAGAAGAAGAAAGGTTCGCAGGCTCAGGCGGTGCCCGATGCTACGAAGGTGCAGCAGCACGTGCCGACTCCGCCCGTGGTGCGAGCTGACAAGCCGCCGGCGACTTCAATGAAGTCAGGGCGCCGCGGATCGTAAGGGGCGCTGAACGAGTCGCGCGGGAATGGTGCGCACTCGTTCCCTGCCCATAGGTCGGTACCGACCTATTCGCTGTAATTTCTTCTTTCGCAAAGTAGAAGAAACTCCGCTGAGGACGCCGAGCCGTTGAAAGCGATGGTGGAACGTGTGATCAGATCGATCTCGCTGTAGTACTTCGGACGACAACAGAAAGAACCTCTGCCACGCGCCGCGTGACAGGGGTTCTTTGCATCAATGCCTGGCTCCTACCGGAGCCTAACGCTTCCCTCTACTCGGCGTCGAGATTGATTCTCGCTTCAGCAAGATCGGTGAGCAGATGGTCCGTCTCGCCTTCTTCGTCGAGCGTCTTCTGGAGAAGCTGCGCCTGCGATTCGAAGCCGAGCTGCCTCGCGTAGGTGCGGACTGTCCCGTAACCAGCCATTTCGTAGTGCTCGACGTGCTGCGCGGCGGAAATCAACCCCGCGTCCAGAACGTCCTCGTCCGGCTCTTCCTTGATCAAGTCGCTGCCTTCCTCGATCAGACCTTCCATGCCCACGCATTTCTTCCCGCGCGGACTCACACCGAGCTCCTTGCAAATCTGCTCGAGGCGCTTTGCGTGTTCTCCGGTCTGCTGCAGGTGCGTCTTGAATGCGGCCTTCAGCTCCGGATGCTTGGTTGCCTTGATCATCTTGGGCAGCGCCTTCACCAGCTGCTTCTCGGCGCTATAAAGGTCCTTCAGCTCTTCGACGTAAAGGTCTTTGAGGGTATCGAGCTCCATTGTTCGTCTCCGTACGAAGGTTGGCGGTTTTGGTCGATTCTTGTTGTCTTCAGGAAAAGCAAAGGCAGTGCCGCCGAGTAAGGTTCTTTTAAGACTCTCCGGGTAGCGTAAGAGTGAAGGTCGAACCTTTGCCTAAATCACTCCTGACGGAGACATCCCCGCCCATTTGTCGAGCCATATCCCGGCTGATCGCCAACCCGAGGCCGACGCCCTCCGAAGTTCGGGTAGTTCCGGCTTGGACCTGGACGAATGGGTCAAAGATTCGCTCGAGCTGATCGGGCGCGATTCCCACGCCCGTGTCGGCGACGTCAACCAGCACCAGGTTCTTTTCGATCCGCCAGCCGACCGAGATAGTCCCGCCATTCGGGGTAAACTTCAAAGCGTTGGAGAGGAGATTCAGAACGATCTGCTGAAAGCGATCCCGGTCGGCGCGCACCTGAACCGATTTCTCGCCGCGAAGATACTCGTACGAAATCCCTTTCGTTTCGAGCTGGGGCCTTACAAGCTCCTCGGCGATCTCGAGCGCCACTTCAACGGGAAATGCCTCGACCTTCAGCTCGAGCTGTCCCGACTCCAGCTTCGCAAACTGGAGGATGTCGTTGATGACGCCAAGTAGGTGGGCCTGACTTCGGTTGATTCGCTCCAGGTCCGCGACCTGCGCCTCGGTTACCGGGCCTCTCAATCCCATCTTGAGAAGCTCGGCGTACCCGCTGATAGCGTTGAGCGGTGTTCTCAGCTCGTGCGACATCGTCGCGAGAAACTCCGACTTGGCGCGGTTCGCCTCCTTGCTCTCCTCCAGCAGTCTCGCCTGATCGGCCTCGAGCCGTTTTCGCTCAGTGAGGTCTCGAATGTACGCCGTGAAAAATGCCGGCCCTGGAAGGGGCACCCTCACAATCGCCAGTTCGACGGGGAACTCTGAGCCGTCAGACCTCATCGCTTCGATCTCGATTCTCCGGCCGAGGACGTGAGCTTCTCCCGTGGCCAAATACCGTTTCATGCCCTGTCGATGCCTCTCACGGTATTTCGGAGGGATTATCAAGTCGGCCATCTGGCGACCAATCATGTCCTCTTTCTTGTAGCCAAACGCCGCCTCTGCCGCCGCGTTGAATTCGATGATGGTCCCGCTTTGATCGCTGGTGACAATCGAATCCAGAGCTGTATCGAGGATTGAGGCTTTGCGCACCTCACTCTGGTGTTCGGCCGCCATCGCGCGTGCGCGCGCCAGGAACTCGCCGAGTTGGTATCCTACCCCTTGCGCGGCATTCAGAAGCGCCTGATCGGGAGGAAGGACGTCTTCGGCGAAGAATTCCAGAATTCCGAAGAACCGGTCGGCGGTCTTCACCGGGATTCCAAAGGCGGAGTGAAGTCCGTCGGCGCTTGCCTCTGCCGACCGAGGATAGACTGCCGGCGTCGCCAGGTCGCTTTCCCAGCGCGGCTGGCCCGTTTGCAATATCCGACCAGGGAATCCATCCCCCCGCTTGAATACAATCGCCTTGGTTTTTTGGTCGAATTCGGAAAAGAAACGCTCCGACGCCATCCAGGTATAAACGGGTTTCAGCGCGTCGTCCACCGGATCGAGCTCCCAGTAGGTCGCGTAGCTCCAGTGAAGGGCCCGGCTCACTTCCGCGAGAACGGTTCTCAAAGTTTCGGGGGGAGATTTCGATTCGGCTATTATCTGGCTCACAAGGTGTTGAACGCTCAACCCTCGCTGCGATTCGCGTCTGGCTGTGAGATCCTGGACGACGATAAGGAGGTCGCTCGCGCCGGGGCCGTCCGATCGGATCCGCGCAACGGTGACGCTTACCCAGAGTAATCCGCCGTTCTTGAGGCGATATCTTTGCTCGAGCTGCGCCGCTCCTATCTCGCCGGCTCTGACTCGGGCGAACTCCGCGCTTTCAGCTTTCAGGTCCTCAGGGTGCGTCGTGTCTGACCGTCCCAGAGCCAAGAGCTCTTCGCGCGAATACCCGAGTAGCTCGCATAGACGCTCGTTGGCATCCAGCCAGCGATCACTTCCTGAAAGCACGCCCATTCCGATGCGCGCTTTTTCAACCGAGCTCGCTAGAGGCGAGATCGCCTCGATGGGGTCGACAGCCATATGGGGTTACGCATGGCAGGATTCCAGCCAACGCTCAGAGGTGCCGGAGCACCGCTTTCACCCTCTGTTATATTCCGGACATGAAAATCGAGTTCACCCCGCGCGCGTCGGAAGGAGTCGAGCGTCACATCCAGGTCTCGGTCCCGGCCGAGGCAGTAAAGGACGCGGAGGACAAGGCGGCCAGACGTTATGCCTCGACGGTCCGCCTTCCTGGCTTCAGGCCCGGAAAAGCGCCAGCAACAGTAGTACGGAAGAAGTTTGGCGACGCCATCAGGCAGGAAGCCCTTGAGTCGCTCGTTCGCGAGGCGTACCAGGAGTTCATCGAGAAGGAGAGCATCAAGGTCGCGGCGCAGCCGCACGTCCACGACCTGAAGTTCGAGGAAGGTAAGCCTCTTACCTTCGAGCTTCACCTCGAGCTCAGGCCCAACGTCGAGTTGGCGAGGACTCATGGCTTCAAGATCCAAAAGCCGACTGTGGCAGTGACCGACGACCAGTTGAACCAGCAGCTCGAGCAGATCCGCGATGAAAAGGCCACGTGGACTCCGGTCGACGAGAAGCCCAAGCCCGGCGACATGGTGAATGTCCAAATCGCGACCGCGGCGGCGGGGGAAGAGGTCGCCGAGGGGAAGAGCTATCCCGTCGTTCTCGGTGCTGGCCAGGCGATCGCGCCAATCGAGGAGCTCATTATGGAGCTGACGCCGGGCACGACATTGGAGCGAGCAGTAAAATGGCCGGACGATTTTCCGGACGAAGCCCAGCGCGGTCAGACCAAGACGGTGCGCGTCACTCTCAACGAGGTGAAGCGGAAGGCGGTCCCGCCCATGGACGACGCGTTCGCGAGAGAAGTGGGAGATTTCGAGTCTCTGGAAGCGCTAAGGAAAGCGGTGCGAGGGGACCTGGAGCGCCACGCCGAGCACGAGGTTGAAGCGGGCGTCCGGCAGCAGCTGATCGATCAGATAATCTCCGCCAACGCGTTCGATGTTCCAAAGAGCTGGGTCCAGCAGTTCGTGGAGAATTACGCCGAGGCGTATAAGGTTCCGGTTGACCAGCGGGAAAAGTTTGCGGGCGAGTTCCGGACGATGGCCGAGCGGCAGATCAGGCGCGACCTGGTGATCGAGACGTTGGCGGAGAAGGAGGGACTGACCGCTTCGGAAAAGGATCTGGACGACCGCATTGCAGAGCAAGCTGAAAAGAGAGGAGCGAACCCCGGCCAGATTTACGCGCAGCTCGAGAAGAGTGGCCGATTGAAGGAGATGGAGCGCAGCATCACCGAGGACAAGGTGTTCAAGTGGCTGCTGGACAGAAACGATGTACTGACTAATGCCTAAACGGGACGAAGAAGAACAAATGCCGACGATCTACACGCCGTACGTCATCGAACGCTCGAGCCGTGGTGAGCGTACCTACGATGTTTTCTCCCGGCTCCTCATGGACCGGATCATCTTCCTTGGCACGCCCATCAATGATGACGTGGCCAACATTGTGATCGCGCAGCTCCTCTTTCTGGAATCGGACAATCCGGAGCGCGACATCCACATCTACATCAACTCGCCCGGCGGGAGCGTCTCGGCGGGCCTGGCGATCTACGATACCATGCAGTTTTTGAAGTCGCCGGTGAACACGAATTGCATGGGATTGGCGGCAAGCATGGGCGCGTTCCTCCTCGCCGCGGGTCGCCCCGGCAAGCGCTCCGCGCTTCCCCACTCCCGCATCATGATCCACCAGCCCTCTCAGGGCGGCGGCGGTGGTACGGCCTCCGACATCGAGATCCAGGCAAAGGAGATCCTCCACCTCCGGGCGGAGATGAACAAGCTCATGGCCAAGCACTCCGGGCAGCCCGTAGAGCGCATCGAGCGCGACACCGACCGCGACCGTTTCATGTCGGCAGTCGAGGCAAAGGAGTATGGCCTGATCGACAACGTGATCTCTTATCGCGGAGAGATGGAGGAAGCCATCAAGAAAGCGTGATTTCCGGGGTGCTTTGTTACTTGTGAATTTCTTCACGAGTCCTGCCTTCGGATTCTCTGCTTGACCGTTTTCGACGCGGCTGTTAGGTATCTTTAACAAGCCTTCGGTGTCCGGGTTTGTACGGGCATCACCCGATCCCCCCGATTATCTATGTCCCAAGAGAAACATCTTCGGTGCTCGTTCTGCGGAAAATCGAAAGATTCCGTCCGGAAATTCATCTCCGGACCGTCCGTTTACATCTGCAACGAGTGTATAGCTCTTTGCAACGAGATTCTGGCGGAAGATGAGGAGCGGGAGGTAGCGGAGGCGATAACCCAGGTCCCGGCGCCCCAGGAGATCAAGGATGTTCTGGACCAGTACGTGATCGGGCAGGAGCAGGCGAAGAAGGCACTAGCGGTCTCGGTTTACAACCACTACAAGCGCATCAACTCCACGTCGCTGAAGGACGACGACGTCGAGCTCGACAAATCCAACATTCTGCTGATCGGACCCACCGGCGTCGGTAAGACGCTGCTGGCACGCACGTTAGCCCGCATTCTCGACGTGCCTTTCACGATCGCGGACGCTACGACCCTTACCGAAGCCGGCTACGTCGGCGAAGACGTCGAGAACATTCTGGTCCGGCTCCTCCAGGCGGGCGATTTCAACGTCGCCGAATGTGAGCGCGGGATCGTTTACATCGACGAGATCGACAAGATCGCGCGGAAGTCCGAGAACCCGAGTATCACCCGCGACGTGTCTGGCGAAGGCGTCCAGCAGGCGCTTTTGAAGATCATCGAGGGCACGGTCGCGTCCGTTCCGCCGCAGGGCGGTCGGAAGCACCCGCAGCAGGAGTACATCCAGCTCAATACCAAGGACATTCTCTTCATCTGCGGCGGCGCGTTCGATGGGCTCGAGAAGATCATCGAAGCCCGTACCGGACGCCGCCAGATCGGCTTCAATGGCACAGCGGCGCGTGACAAGAAGCTGGC
>JBBQWD010000102.1:0-6215 GCA_038210945.1 Gemmatimonadales bacterium | reverse complement strand
AAAATCCTCCTCGAGAACCTCCTCAGAAACGAAGACGGCAAGTTCGTCAAGGCTGACGACGTGCGCGCTCTCGCGACCTGGGACTTGAAGGGGAAAGTCGAGAAGGAGATCGCGTTTCGCACCGCGAGAGTGCTGCTCCAGGATTTCACCGGAGTCCCCGCGGTCGTGGATCTCGCCGCCATGCGTGATGCGCTCGCCCGACTCGGCGGAGACGCGAGATTGATCAACCCGCTCCAGCCGGTAGATCTCGTCATCGACCATTCGGTGCAGGTCGATGAATACGGAAGCGAGGCGGCGCTCCTGATCAACGCGGACTTCGAGTTCGCGCGCAATCAGGAACGCTACGCATTCCTGCGCTGGGGACAGAAGGCGCTGCACAACTTCCGCGTCGTTCCCCCCGACACGGGCATCGTGCACCAGATCAATCTGGAGTATCTGGCGCAGGGTGTGTTCACGGAGCAGGTGGGCAAGCAGATCTACGCGTACCCCGACTCGCTCGTCGGCACCGATTCGCACACCACCATGATTAACGGGCTGGGCGTGCTGGGCTGGGGCGTTGGCGGTATCGAGGCGGAAGCCGCGATGCTCGGACAACCCGTCTCGATGCTCATTCCGGAAGTCGTTGGCTTCAAGCTTCACGGAGCGCTTCCGCCGGGCGCGACGGCAACGGATCTCGTGCTCACCGTCACCGAGATGCTGCGCAAAAAGAAGGTCGTCGGGAAGTTCGTCGAGTTTTACGGCGCCGGCCTCTCGAGTCTCTCCCTCGCGGATCGTGCGACGATCGGCAACATGGCGCCGGAGTATGGGGCGACCATGGGCTTCTTTCCAATCGATGCGGAGACGATCAAGTATCTCCGCTTCACCGGACGGGATGAAGCGCAGGTGCAGCTCGTGGAAGCGTACACGAAAGCACAGGGAATCTTCCGCACCGACGCGACGCCCGATCCTGTGTTCAGCGACACCATCGAGCTCGACCTTCGGACGGTGGAACCAAGTCTGGCAGGGCCCAAGCGCCCGCAGGACCGAGTGCCGCTCAAGCTGTCGAAGAAAATGTTCAGGGAAGCGTTGGCCGCGGATCTCGAGCGCACAGGCACCGTCGCCGCGGTCGCTGCCGCCAAGCAGGCGATGAACGTCGCCGCGTCGCCGCAGCTGTCACCGACGGTCGTCGCGACGGATCCCGACGAGCAGGCCGCCGAGTACACGAGCGTGCCGGTTGAGATGAATGGAGAGAAGTTCTCGATTCGTCACGGCTCGGTCGTGATCGCCGCGATCACGAGCTGCACGAACACCTCGAATCCGAGCGTGATGCTCGCAGCGGGATTGCTGGCGCGCAATGCTGTCGAGCGCGGGCTCTCGAGCAAACCGTGGGTCAAGACCAGTTTGGCGCCCGGGTCGAAGGTCGTGACCGACTACTTCAAGAAAGCCAACGTGATGGAAGCTCTCCAGAAGCTCCGCTTCAATGTCGTCGGCTTCGGATGCACGACTTGCATCGGCAACTCGGGCCCGCTCCCCCAACCGGTCGCCGACGCGGTCGAGGCGAACAAGCTGGTCGTCGCCGCTGTTCTGTCGGGCAACCGGAATTTTGAGGGGCGCATCAATCCGCTGACTCGCTTCAACTATCTGGCGTCGCCGCCCTTGGTAGTCGCCTATGCGCTCGCGGGTCGGATGGACATCGACTTCGCCACCGAGCCACTCGGAGTCGGCAAGAATGGTCCCGTATTCCTGCGGGATATCTGGCCGGCGCCGAAGGAAGTCGAGGAAGAGATTCTCCGCTCGGTGAAGGCCGAGATGTTCAAGGCGCAGTACTCGAACGTCTTCCACGGCGACGACAACTGGCGGAGCCTGCCGGTTCCCGAAGGAGATCTCTACGCGTGGGATCAGGACTCGACGTACGTGAAGAATCCGCCGTTCTTCGACGGGATGACCCTCACGCCGCCCGGCATTCGGCCAATCAAGGGCGCACGCGTGCTCGGCATGTTCAGCGATTCCATTACCACCGACCACATCTCCCCGGCGGGATCGATTCCCGCGGCGAGTCCGGCCGGAAAGTGGCTCATCGAGCACGGCGTGAAGACTGTGGATTTCAATTCCTACGGCGCGCGCAGAGGAAATCACGAGGTGATGATGCGCGGCACTTTCGCCAACATCCGGTTACGCAACGAGCTTGCGCCGGGCACCGAGGGTGGCTGGACTCAGCGGGCGCCGGGTGAGAAGGCAGTCACGATCTACGAAGCGGCGATGGAATACCAGCAGAACGGCGTTCCGCTCGTGATCATTGCCGGCAAGGAGTACGGCACCGGGTCCTCTCGCGACTGGGCCGCGAAAGGGACGCTTCTGCTCGGCGTGCGCGCCGTGATCGCGGAGTCGTTCGAGCGAATTCACCGGTCGAATCTCGTTGGGATGGGAGTCCTGCCGCTCGAGTTCGTGAACGGCGAGACGCGACAGACTCACGGGCTCACGGGATTCGAGACCTATGAGATCGACGGAATGACAGCCGATCTAAAGCCGCGAGCGTCGCTGACAGTGCGCGCCAAAGCTGCCGATGGTTCAGAAAAGAAGTTTCAGGCAGTGTCTCGGATCGATACGCCGGAGGAGATGAGTTACTACCGGCATGGAGGGATTCTGCCTTACGTGCTGCGACAGCTCGTAGGGAAAGATCGGCCCTAAGCGACCGGCTTTTTCTTCCTCATTAGGAGCTTGAAGTGCGGCATCGAGGCGGCTAACTGCTCGGTGAGATCGTTCTCGATCCTTTTCGGATCGAGCGGCTCGAGCATCGCCTTGAGCTCGGGATCATCCGCCAGGACCAGTCCAAGCCTGGAGTAGAGTCCCGCCACGAGATGCAGCGTCTTGGTGATTTCTTCCTCCATCCGGAGGTTCACCTGGAGCGTCAGCTCTTCCCGCAGCTCGCCGATGCGCGACTCGCGGCTTTGCGTCATCAGCACGAAGATCGATAGGAAGATCGCCTCGAGCGAGACGATCGTCGTCAGCATCCCGTACGGATACGGGTCGAACTTCGGCATCGAGGAGAACGGCAGATTCCACCAGATCCAGCCGATGAAGATGAGAGCGTGGATGGCGAGGAACGGCGTCGAGCTGGCGAAGCCGATCATCCGGTCGGCCATAATCTCCATCGTCGAGCGGTTGGCGGAGTGCTCCGCCTTGATCGCGCTGAACACCTTGCTGATGCCAGCGCTCCGACGCACTCGCCGCTCTCCGGCGACCGGAGTGCCTGGCCGAATATTTTCCGACGTAAACTCGTCCTGGTCCATATACCGACTGGCTACGATGCTCTAAGCTAACGCAATCGGTCGGCCACTTCCTGTGTTCGCGCAACGCGTTAACCTTCCTCTCATGGCCACGGCGCCCTCCCCTACCTTCACCGTTGGAATCGTACAGGAAGCGGTCACGAACGACGTAGAGAAGAACGTCGAGCGGGCGGTCGAGCGCGTACGCGAGGCATTCGATAAAGGAGCGCAGATCGTCTGCCTCCAGGAGCTGTTCAACGCTCCATACTTCTGCAAATCGCAAAAGCACGAGCGCTTCGATCTGGCCGAGCCAATTCCAGGGCCGACCATCGAGCGGATGCGGAAGGTGGCGAAAGAGCTCGAGTTGGTAATTATCGTACCGATCTTCGAGCGGCAGGCGGCGGGTGTCTACCGAAATTCGGCCGCAGTAATCGACGCCGACGGCTCGCTGCTAGGCGCGTACAGAAAGATGCACATCCCCGACGATCCACTTTTCAACGAGAAGTTCTATTTCACCCCGGGCGACTCGCACATTGTCGACGACGGCGATCAGAAGGGCGCGAGTGGATTTCGCGTCTGGAAGACACGCTACGCCGACATCGGCGTGCTGATCTGCTGGGATCAGTGGTATCCGGAAGCCGCGCGCATCACCAGCCTGCTCGGCGCCGAGATCATCTTCTATCCCACGGCGATCGGTTGGCACCCATCCGAGAAAGCCGAGTTTGGGGAGGCGCAGGTGGACGCGTGGCGCACGGCGCAGAGGGCGCACGCGATCGCGAACGGAGTCTACGTCGCATCACCGAATCGCGTTGGCCACGAGGACGAGCCGGGCACGGACGGCATCGAGTTTTACGGACACTCTTTCATCTGCGATCCGTTCGGACGAATTCTGGCCGAAGCGGGAACGGAGCCGGCCGTGCTTGTCGCCAAGTGCGACCGAGCTCTCATCGAGAGCACACGCCGCAACTGGCCATTCCTGCGCGACCGGCGCATCGATGCATACGCGCCGATTCTCAATCGCTACATCGGATGACGAAGCGCTTGAGCTCGACGAGCAAGCGCAAGGCGAGCGCCGCTCCGAAGGGGAGCGGCGCTTTGACTATGGAGCTGTCGCTCGCGCGACGGATGCCGGCGGAATGGGAGAAGCACAAGGCGACGTGGATCGCGTGGCCTCACCACGAGCCGGATTGGCCCGGCAAGCTCGCGCCGATCCCGTGGGTTTACGGAGAGATCGTCCGAGCGTTGAGCGATTCCGAGCGAGTCGAGATTCTCTGTCACGACGAGACAGTGGCGGAGAACGCGAGAATGGTGCTCGGTGCGCACGGAGTGAACGACAAAAGTTATCGGTTGCATCCTGTCTCCAGCGATCGCGTGTGGCTGCGCGATTCCGCTCCGACTGGTGTGATTCGCGCTGACGGACAGGTGGAGTGGGTCAACTGGGGGTTCAACGGCTGGGCGAAGTACGACAACTATGCGAAGGACGCGAAGATCGGGCGCGAGATCGAGCGGCTCAGCGGGCTTCCGCGCATCGAGCCGAAGAGACCGGACGATGGCGAGCGTCTGATTCTCGAGGGCGGCGGGATCGAGGTGAACGGCGCCGGCCGAATGCTCGTGACCGAGGAGTGGCTGCTCACCGACATGCAGGTGCGCAATCCAGGGATGAGGGCCGGCGACTATGAGAAGGCGTTCCGCGAATATCTGGGCGTGTCCGATACCATTTGGTTGGGCGAGGGCGCGGTCGGCGACGACACCCATGGACACGTCGACGACATTGCGCGCTTCAGCTCGCGGGACACGGTGATCCTCGCATATGAGCCCGATCCAGCCGACCAGAACCACGAGCGCTCAGCCGACAACCTCCGCCGGCTAAAGGCGGCCGCGAAAAAGCAGCCGTTACGAATAGTCTCGATCCCGTTTCCCAGGCCGGTGCTCATGAACGGCGAAAGGCTGCCCGCCAGCTACGCGAACTTCTACATCGCGAACGGAATCGTTCTCGTACCGACGTTCAACGACCCGAACGACCGCGTGGCGCTCAACGGAATCGCGGAGGCTTTTCCGCGCTACACGGTCGTCGGCATTCACGCGGTGGATCTGGTGTGGGGACTCGGCACGCTGCACTGCCTGACGCAGCAGCAACCCGCGGGCGCTGCGGGCGGAAAGTGAGTACCACGTTGAGGGCTGACGGCACCCGACGGTATCCGCTCGCTCTGCTAATCCTGATCGCGGTCGCTCTCGTTCTGTCGGGACTGGCGCCAATAGACCGCGGCACCTGGTGGCTCGAGATTTTTCCAATCCTGATCGGAGTCCCGATCCTCGTTGCAACGTATCGCCGCTTCCCTCTCACCACTCTCGTCTACACGCTATTGGCGGTCCATGCGCTGATCCTCATGCTGGGAGGTCACTACACCTACGCCCGCGTACCCCTCGGGTTCTGGGTCCGGGACGTCTTCGGGTTTGCGCGCAATCATTACGACCGACTGGGCCACTTCGCGCAGGGCTTCATCCCGGCTATTCTCGTGCGCGAGATTCTGCTGCGAACTTCTCCGCTCCGCCGTGGCCGCTGGCTGTTCGTGCTCGTTACGGCAGTTTGTTTGGCCTTCAGTGCGTGTTACGAATTCATCGAGTGGGGAGCCGCGCTCGCCGGCGGCGAGAGCGCTGATGCATTCCTCGGGACACAAGGCGACGTGTGGGATACCCAGTGGGACATGTTTTTCGCGTTGATTGGGGCGATAACCGCGCAGCTCACGCTCAGCAAAGTGCACGACAGGGCGCTCC
The DNA here is from genome assembly GCA_038210945.1 of Gemmatimonadales bacterium. GTDB lineage: Bacteria > Gemmatimonadota > Gemmatimonadetes > Gemmatimonadales > Gemmatimonadaceae > UBA4720. The sequence continues at coordinate 195 of JBBQWD010000102.1, read as the reverse complement.
AGAAACTTCTCGGCAATGATGAAGGTCACCGTCCCAGCTGAGGAATCGCCGCGGTATACGGTGATCTACGATGGCGACTGCAAAGTGTGCGGCCGATCGGTGAAGCTGCTCACCAGGTGGGACCGGAATCATGAGCTAGAGATGATTCCGTCTCAGACTCCGGGTGTGCAAGCCAGGTTTCCCTGGATTACTCCG
>JBBQWD010000101.1:0-6299 GCA_038210945.1 Gemmatimonadales bacterium | reverse complement strand
GGAGAAGCGCGAGATAATTCTTGCCTGCTACTTCAACCATGACAGCAACCGCATCCTCGGCGAAGATCAGGGAATCGGCGGACACCGCGAAGTGCGCGTCGAGCTGAAGAAGGGAAACATGACGCGCCAGACCACCTTCTACGCGATCCAGGGTCCGGGACGGAGATGGTACGTGGACAACATGGACATCGCATCCGTCCGCGATTTCTGCGGCAATCCAGGTACGGGGCGCTCGGGACGCTAGTGATCTGACAGCTCGACCAACACCCCGCCCGTGGACTTGGGGTGCAGAAACACGATCCGCTTTCCTTCGGCGCCTACTCGCGGCTTCTCGTCGATGAGCTGGACGCCAGCCGCCCGGCACCGCTCGATCATCGCGTCCAGGTCGTCGACCGCAAAGCAGATGTGATGGATTCCCGGTCCCCGCCTCGCTACGAAGCGCGCGATCGGAGAAGAAGGGTCGTCGGCCTCCAGCAGCTCCACGAGCGGCTCGCCGGCGCTGAAGCCCACTATGCTCGCGCCATCGGCGTCATCGAGCGCAACTTCGGTCAACCCCAGCACATCCCGGAAAAAGGGAAGGCTCGCGGAGATTGCCTCCACGGCGATTCCAATGTGGGATACACGCGTGCCACGCGGGGTTGATGGGGTCATTAAGTTTATTGATTAGGGGGCAGCGTCCCCGCAGAAAACTAACTGACGAAGCGCCGCGGGGTATCCCGCGGCTTGGAGACTAGAAAATGTCGAATGCGCTGGAAGTGAACGACTCCGATTTCGAGCTGCAGATCGAGCAGCACAAGGGGCTCGCCGTGGTGGATTTCTGGGCGACGTGGTGCGCGCCGTGCCGCATGGTTGCTCCGTTGCTGGATCAGCTCGCGCTGGAGTACGAAGGCAAAGCAAAGGTCGCGAAAGTAGATGTGGACGTGAACATCAAGACATCGACGAAGTTCAACGTTCGCTCGATCCCCGCAATTCTCTTCTTCAAGGACGGCAAGCTCGTCGACCAGGTGATCGGCTTCGTTGGCAAGCCCGCGCTGGCGGAGAAGTTCAAGCAGCACGCAGCGTAATCACCGGAGTCCGACACCGGACAACTGGTGAGCTCCGCAAAGGCGGGGACTCTCTTTCTGGTGAGCACTCCCATCGGCAATCTGGGAGACATGTCGCATCGCGCGGTCGAGGTTCTCTCCTCGGCCGCGCTTGTTATAGCCGAAGACACGCGCCACTCTCGCCGGCTGCTGGATCATTACAAGATCGCCACACCCCTCAGCTCGTACCATGAGCACAACGAAGCCAAGGAAACGCCTAGGCTCGTCGCGCGACTGCAGGCGGGTGACTCGATCGCGTTGATCTCCGATGCGGGAACGCCGCTCATCTCGGATCCTGGGTCACGACTGGTAGAGGCGTCTGTTGGTGCCGGCGTGCCCGTCGTCCCGATTCCCGGACCGTCCGCCGTGATGGCCGCGCTCGTAGCGTCGGGAATGTCTCTCGAGCGTTTCACGTATTTCGGATTTCTCCCGCGGAAGGGGAGGGAACGGACTGAGACGATCGCCGATGTCGTTGCGTCGCAAGCCACGTCCGTGTTGTTCGAAGCGCCGAATAGAGTCGGCGCCACGCTCGAGGCTCTGGTCGAAGCTGGCGCGGGTGACCGTGCCGCGGTGGTCGCCCGCGAGCTGACAAAGCAGTTCGAGGAGTTCAAGCGCGGGAGCATCGTCGAGCTGTCACGGATCTACAAGGATGCGGACCCGAGAGGAGAAGTGGTGTTGGTGATAGCGGGTGCGGCGCGGCCGATTGTTACGGAGCACGAGCTGAGCGACGCGGCGGACCAGCTTCGCGCCTCGGGCAAAACGCCGCGCGATGTCATGGATCACCTGGTCTCCGCGCTCGGTGCTCCGCGCAACCTCGCCTACAGAATCGCGCACCAGGTTGATTCGTGATCGCGCGCCCCGACTGGGACACGCCGATCGTCTACACGCCGGCAACTCCGGCATTAGACGAGGACTCGAGAGAGTTCGACGAACGCGAGAGAGAAACGCCCGAAGAGGAACGCACTCCTCTCGAACGCGATACGATCGAGGGAGACCTCGGTCCGCGGGGCGCGGTCGCTCGCAGTCTTCCGCAGTACGAGGATCGCGCGAGCCAGCGAGAAATGGCGGGCGCCGTTGCGGACTTGTATAACGATGGCGGAGTGGGACTTCTCGAAGCCGGGACCGGCGTTGGAAAATCCCTCGCGTATCTGGTGCCGGCTCTCCGCTGGGCGGCGGCGAACGGCGAACGCACCGTCGTCTCGACCAACACGATCAACTTGCAGGAACAGCTCGTTCGAAAGGACCTGCCATTTCTGGCCGGCGCGCTCTCCGGGGAACAGGAAGTGCGATTCGTACTGCTCAAAGGTTGGCGCAATTACGTCTGTCTCCTGCGGCTCGCCCAAAGCAAGCTGCTCGCTTCGAGTCTGCTCGCCGATGATTCGACCGCCGAGCTCGATGCGATCGCCGCGTGGGCGGAACGCACGACTGATGGCTCGCTCGCTGATCTGACTTCGCCACCCCGACCGGAAGTCTGGGATGAGATCGCGGCCGAGCCGGATCTGTGTCGCAAATCGCAGTGCCCGCATTACGGGCGCTGTTTTCTGTTCCAGGCGCGGCGCGAAGCGCAGAAGGCGGATGTCGTCGTGGTCAATCACCACTTGCTGATGTCCGACGTCGCCGTCAAGCGCGCAAAGCAGAATTGGGAAGACGCCGCGGTGATTCCACCCTATTCGCGACTTGTCGTTGACGAAGCGCACCACATCGAGGATGCCGCGGCGGCGCACCTCGGCACTTCCGCGAGCAGGCGCGGACTGCAGCAGCTTTTCGCCCGCCTGATCCGTCACGGCGCTGGAACGCGTGGTGGTCGTGGACTGCTCCACGCGCTCGAGGTCCGCCTCATGGCGGCGCCTGATCTGCTCAGCGCCGCGAGCGTCGACATCATTCGGAAGACGCTCGTGCCGAGCGTAGACGCCGCGCGCGAGAAGGGAGCGTTCCTCTTCGATCTGCTACAAAGTTACTTGCAATCGCGCGGCGAAACGGTGAAGCGACTCACCGGCGATTTTGCGCGCGATCCGATCTGGAAAGCGGGGCTCACCATAGCGCTCACCGATCTGCTCGGCGAGATCAACATGCTCCAGAGCGGACTCGACATGATTCGCATCCGGATGGAAGGCGCGAAGAAACCCGACGAATCGGTCATGCCCCTCATCGGCGAGATGGCGGCAGTGGGACGCCGACTGGAAGGCGCCGCGTTCGCCCTCGAGGGCACGCTACGCCCGCCCGCCAAGGGCGAGCCAATGGTTAGATGGATCGAGCTGCGGGGACGCGAAGGAAATGTTGGGGTCTCCGCGGTGCCGCTCGATCTTGCCCCGATTCTCCGCGAAGACCTCTTCAGTCGCGTGGAGACAGCGATCCTCACCAGTGCGACGCTCACGACCGATGCGCGATTCGACTTTCTTGCGCAACGACTGGGGCTCGACTCGATAGGGGCGAACGTGGTGACGGAAATTTTTCCGTCGCCGTTCGAGTACCCGACTCACGCGCTCTTCATGGTGCCGACGGATGCGCCTGCGCCGAACGTGGATCCCGCGGCGCACATGCAGGCGGTCGTGCGCAGCATTATCGATGTGACCGCTGCGTCCGATGGGGGCGTGTTCGCGCTGTTCACGAGCCACCGTGACGTGCGCGCTGCCGCCGCGGAGCTGCGAGCGAGAGGAATCGAGCGGACCCGCCCACTCTACGTTCACGGCGACGACACCCGCGACAATCTTCTGCGGAAGTTTCGCGATTCCGAGCGCGCGGTCCTGCTCGGCACTGCTTCCTTCTGGGAAGGAGTTGATGTCCCGGGAAGAGCTCTTCGTGGGCTTATCATCGCGCGACTGCCGTTTCGCGTTCCGTCCGAGCCAGTAACGGCGGCCCACTGCGAGGCGATCGTCGAGCGCGGTGGAGATGCGTTCGCGGAGTACATGGTGCCTCACGCTGCGCTCCGCCTAAAGCAGGGATTCGGCCGATTGATTCGTACCGCAACCGATCGCGGCGTGATCGTGCTCGTCGATCCGCGGGCGGTCAACAAAGGCTACGGGCGATCACTTCTCCGCGATCTGCCACCCGCGCGCCGCGTGTTCGGGCCGTGGGACACCATCGTGAAACAGCTGCAGAGCTTCTATTCATGAGATTGCGCGAAGCAACTCTCCCACTCGAACCGGTGTCAGACTGAGATGCCAGCCACGAAAGCCCGCCCCGGAAAAATCGTCTGTGTCGGCCGCAACTATCGCGAGCACGCAAAGGAGCTGGGCAACGAGGTTCCGAAGGAGCCGCTCATCTTTCTGAAGCCACCGTCGAGCGTCGTATGGGAAGGCGAGGCGATACGGCTGCCGGCGGCGTCATCGAGAGTCGAGTACGAGGGCGAGATTGGAGTTGTGATAGGGAAAACTCTTACGTCTGCGTCGGAGGCTGAGGCGACGCGAGGGATCAGGGCGATAATCGCGGTGAACGATGTGACCGCGCGCGACCTGCAAAAAACCGACGGACAATGGACTAGAGCGAAGGGTTTTGATACCTTTTGTCCTCTGGGAGAGGAGTCGTCAAAGCTTCCGGACCTCGACAGCCTGAGCGTCGTCACGCGAGTGAACGGCGTCGAGCGCCAGCGGGGAAAAAGCAGCGAGATGGTCTTCTCGATCCCGTCCCTCCTCGCCTACATCTCGCGCATAATGACTTTGGAGCCAGGAGACCTCGTAGCGACAGGCACGCCTTCAGGAGTGGGCCCCCTCACTCCCGGCGACGTCGTCGACGTGGAAATCCCAGGTATCAGCCGCGTGAGCAACCCCGTTCAAGAGAGCCGATAGTGCCGCAATACACCAAGCGTGTGCTCAGCCTTCCCGAATATCCGCTGGCCAAGATCCCCGAGCAGAAGCGCCAGCTCATCGCCCGCGGTGTTGATGTGATCGACCTCGGCGCGGGCGACGCTGATCTCTCGCCGCCGCCGGCGGTGATCGAACGAATCACCGAAGCCGTGCGTATTCCCACCATGAGCCGGTATGGATTCGCTCTGGGTCTGGTGGAGTATCGCGAAGCCGTCGCCCGCTTCATGAAGCGTAGGTTCGGACAGGATTTCGATCCCCTCAAGGAGATCATTCCGCTCATCGGGTCGAAGGAAGGGCTGTCGCACCTTGCGCTGGCCTACCTCGAGCCTGGCGACACCTCGATCGTGCCCGAGCCGGGTTACAACTCGTACCTCGGCGGCACGCTGTTGGCCGATGCGGTGCCCTATAAGTACCCGCTCCGCCCGGAGGACAATTTCCTTGTCAATCTCGACAAGATTCCGGCTGAAGTGCTGAAAAAGGCCAAGATCCTGTACCTCAACTATCCCAACAACCCAACCTCGGCGATCGCCCCCAGGGAATACCTCGAGGACGTCGTGAGACGTTGCAAGGAACTCGACATCCTGTTGGTGTATGACAATGCCTATTCCGAGCTTGCCTACGACGGATATGTGCCGCCGAGCATCTTCGAGATCGAGGGAGCTCGCGACGTTGCGATCGAGTTCCACTCCATGTCCAAGACGTACAACATGACGGGATGGCGCTGCGGTTGGGCGTGCGGCAAGCAGGAGTTTATTGGCGCGCTGGCGAAGGTGAAGTCTTTCGTTGACACCGGGACGTTCATGGGAATTCAGGCTGCCGCTGCGACCGCGCTCGATACGTGCGCCGATTGGATCCCGACGAACGTGGCGGAATTCAAGCGGCGGCGCGACGCGGCGGTCGAGGCTTTCAATGAAGCCGGATTCCCGTGCGCGCATCCCAAGGCCACGATGTATCTGTGGTGTCCGCTGCCCAAGAACCTTCCGAGTGCGGTGTTCGGCGAGCGACTCCTCCAGGACGAGGGAGTCATTGTGCTTCCCGGCTCGCTCTTCGGTCCGGGCGGAGAAGGATTCTTTCGCGTCTCGTTCATTGTCTCCCCTGAGCGCCTGCGCGAGGCGGCGACGCGCGCCGGCCGGGTTCTGAAGAAACTGCAGGCTCAGTCGGGCGATGTGAGCCGTCCGGCCGCGCGCAAGGAAGCGCAATCGGGGATGGCGCGCGCCTGATGATTTTCCGCCGAGTCACGCCCGTGCCAACTGCCTCCAGCAAGCGGCGGCTATCGCCGTCCTTTCTGGTGTCGGTTGGCGTGCACACGGTCGTGGCGATCGCGTTGATGCGGATGCTGATTCTGAACGGCGACTTCACGTCCAAGCCGAAGTCGCCGACGGATCGCGAGCAGCGTGTCGGATTCGTCAGGCTC
>JBBQWD010000100.1:0-6459 GCA_038210945.1 Gemmatimonadales bacterium | reverse complement strand
ACGCGGCTAACTCACTTTTGGCGAGTTTTTCACGTGACTCACCGGCGGCGTATTCGTCCTCGCTATATAGAAAGAGGTCTTACCGGGAGGGTCGCTCGTACGTATCGGCGACAGCTCCCACAGAGACAGGAAATGAGCATGCGGATCCACGAAAAACCGGTCCTGGCTCGCCGTGGTTTCACGACCATCGAGCTCATCATAATTGTGGTGATCATCGGAATCCTGGCGGGCATGGCCGGACCCGCGATGTCGCGCATTGTGCGTCACGGCCGTACGAACCGGGCGGCAACCGTCATCGCCGCCGACCTGCAGAACGCCTTTGCCGTCGCGGCCCGTCAGCGCCAGCCGGTGAGAATCACGGCCGACGCGGCAACCAAGAGCTATCAGTTCACCGATCGAAAGACGGGTACTGTGCTACGCATCCGCAGCTTCTACGGCGACACCTCGGAGTATCGCCTGACCAGTCTACAGTTCAACCCAGCCCAAATCGACGTCTTTCCGAGCGGCGTTTCATCCGCAGCAGTCACAGTCGACCTCGCCAACGGCGACTACGCGCGGCGAATCACCGCGAGTACAGCCGGCTTCGTAAGGGTGGTACCCCGATGAAAATCTCTCTTCGCATTTCACGCCGCAACACCTGCGGTACGCCTGCCGCGACCGTAGGACCTCGCAAGGGGTTCGCGCTGGTCGAGGTAATTGTCGCAATGGTGCTGCTCGCCGTGACCGTCTCGGCACTCGCGCCGCTCATGTATTCCGTTTCCCGGAGCACCATGAAGGTGACTGGAAACGTGTACCGTAATGGCGTCGTGATGCAGGAGGTCAACCGCCTCGTGGCCTTGCCCTACGACTCGCTACCGGTCGGAACATCCAGCTACTCGGTGAGCACAGGAGCGTACGCTCACACTCGCGTGGTCACGATTTCCGAGCCTGTCGCAAAGCTCAAAATCGTGAACATAGTCGTCACCCCGGTGAACCTGACGTACAAGCCTGACACCGTCGTGTTCAATCGGACCAAGGCGCGCACCTCCAAATACCTCTGCACAATCTGCCAATGAGAAACCATTCCAGCATTCAGCGTCGGCGCGGCTTCACGCTAATCGAGCTGCTGGTCGGCATGGTGATCTTCGCCATCGTTGGCGCGCTATTCACGAAGCTTTTGACCGTGCAGGGAAGATTCTTCGACAAACAGGGCATGGGCAACGCCGCGCGGAACGTGTCGCGCGCCTCGCTCAACCGCGTCGTGTCGGACTTCCGCATGATCGAGGCAACCGGCGGTGTGCTCGCGGCTTCCCCGACTTCGATCACCATCAGGGTGCCCTTTGCCCTGGGTGTCGTTTGTGGCACCAACAACAATTCAACGGCAGTCAGCCTGCTTCCCGTCGACTCCGTCATGTACGATGCGGACGGCTTTTACGGATACGCGTGGAGAAGCGCCACGACCGGCGCCTACACCTACGTCGAGAATCCCGCCGCACAGCAGAAAAACATGGGGCAGAACCTCTGCAACAGCGTAAACATCACGACACTCACCAACGGACGCACCACCAGAATCACCCCGATGATGACCGGGTCGTCGCTCGGTACGCCCGTTTTTCTTTATCGAAGACTGCGTTACGAGTTCAAGGCCTCGACTGCGGTGGTGGGCAAAACCGGACTCTATAGAACGATCATGTTTCCCGACGGCACTGAAAGATCCGAGGAGCTCGTGGCTCCTTTCGCGAGCACCGCCAAGTATCGCTTCTTCGTCGTGGGCGACAATACCACAGCTCATGACGCTCCACCAGCGGATCTCACTCAGATGCGCGGGATCGAGCTCCATCTAGATGGTATCAGTGAAACAATGGTTCCGGGATCGACATCCGCGGAATCGGCACCGTTCACCACCGCGGTATTCTTCAAGAACCGCGCAAACTAGCCGAGAGGCTTTCAACTTATGGCATACCCAACTGAACGTCGCGGCTTCGCGCTCCCAACGGCAATGCTGGTCATTCTAGTCATGACCATCTTGATCGCCGGCGGATTTTCACTGGTAAGCGCCGAGCGCAGATCGGTCGCCGACCAGAGATCCCAGATATCCGCGTTCCAGATTGCCGAGCAGGGTCTCGAGATTTTCCTGATTCGGCGCGACTCGCTGATTCCGAATGCCCCGATGGTTCCGGGCGCGAAGGACAGCGTTCGTATCAATTTCACAGGGGGCTACGCTGATGTGTCCCTCACACGCCTCCGTCCGGTCATGGGCACCATGTCGGGCCTCTATGTCGTCCGCTCCAAGGGTGTGGAGACTGTGGGTGCCTACGCGGGAAGCCCGCAGGGCGTCCGTACCGTCGCGCAATACGTTCTCTGGGAGCCAGCGCCGATGCAGGTGTTGGCCGGCTGGACCGCGCTCTCGGGACTCGACAAAAACGGTAATGCCGGCACGCTCGGCGGCTTCGATGCCTGCGGCGATTCCGCGGCAGTTGCTGGCGTAGCTGTTCCCGTAAACCCTGGCTACACCGGCAAGACCGCCGCTGCGACGGGTGATCCGCCGGTTGATACTGTCACGGCGGCCGATGTTGCCATCGATTGGAACGCCATCATCAATCAGGGCGCGATCAAGGCAACGATAACCATTCCTGGCGGTTCATGGCCCTCCGACGCGCAGTGGGCCGATACCACTTTCTATCCGATCATCATCGTGAAACAGCCTAATTTCGTCCTTCCTACAAGTGGGCGAGGAATGCTCATCACGAGCGGTCACCTCACGCTCAACGGCAGCGTCGGCTGGAAGGGAGTTCTGCTGGTGGGCGGTGACATTGTTTCAAACGGCAACAACGGAGTCGCTGGAGCAACCATTAGCGGCCTGAACGTGAAGCTCGGTACCTACGTGCCCGCGTCAACCGCAAACGGTACGAAGACATACCAGTACAACTCCTGCGAAGTGTCCAAGGCAACCACGCCCGCGGGAGCGCTGGTGACTCTGCGCAATACGTGGGTCGACAACTGGGTGGAATACTAATGCTGGCTGACGGTGGTCCCGGCAAACGGGGCCGTCGGGGCTTCGTGATAGGCGAGCTCCTGGTCGCGCTTCTGCTCCTCGCGGTTGCAGTGTCTTCGTTAGCAGCGCTCATGTACTCGGTCACTCGGCGTCCATCTGTTGCCGACAAGACCGAGTGCGTGGGGAAGAATGCCTCCTCAGCCAAGTGCACGTCGCTCCGATCCGCAGCAGGTGGGCCATCGAAGCTGCTGCGCTCAGGCTGCGCGACCAGCGTCGGCTTCGCGACGCGCACATGCAAGGACACGCTCGTGACCGGCGACAGCACCGACGAAACGATTCTCAGGGCGCGCACCGACTCGGCAGCCCTGGCGATGCTGGCCAAGAAGGAGAAAGAGCGGCCGGTCCCAAGACCCGATCGCGGATTCATCCGCTAGAGGGATCGCCGTCAGGTCTCGTTGAACGACGGATGATGCAGATGTAAGTTAGGCGGAAAGGCGGAAACGCCTTTCCGCCTTTTTCGTTCAACGAACGAAGTCCATCCCGCCCGATGAAAATCCTCGTAATAGAAGACGATCCCACCGTCGGACAGTTCGTCAAACGGGGCTTTGAGGACCAGCGCTGGGGTGTGGATCTCGTCGCCAACGGCGACGATGGGGAAGCGCGAGCGATATCCGAGGAATACGACGTCGTCATTCTCGACATGCGCCTGCCTGGCAAATCCGGCGCGCAGGTGCTCCACGATCTGCGGGCGCGTGGCTTCGATCGCCCGGTCCTTATCCTGACCGCTCAGGACGCCATCGACTCCAAGGTAGAGATGCTCCGCGCCGGCGCCGACGACTACGTCACCAAGCCGTTCGCTTTCGAGGAGCTTCTGGCCCGGGTTGAAGCGCTGTCACGCCGGCCGCGGGCGCGCATCTCTCCGGTGCTAAAGGTGGCCGACCTGACGCTCAACCTCGATACGCGCGAAGTGACACGCGGTGGACCCGCGATCGAGCTCACACCCAAGGAATACACGGTGCTCGAGTACCTGATGCGCCACGCGAGACGGGTGATGAGCCGCACGCTCATTACCGAGTACGCATGGGGGTATCACTTCGATCCCGGGACCAACATTGTGGACGTGGTGATCAACCACTTGCGGAAGAAGATCGACGCGTCGAATCCGCACAAGCTGATTCACACGATCCGCGGCGTCGGCTACGTGATTCGCGAAGAGAGCGTCCCGGTGAAGGGGAGTTAGCCGGATGCTCTCCACGCGCGCGAAGCTGACCGTGGCTTTCGTTGCCGGATTGATCGCGGTCACTGGCACGCTCTTCCTGGCGGTGCTCGCTGCTCGCAATAACGCCGTCTTACACGATATCGCTCAGTACGCCGCCGCCCAGGGAGACCTCGCCGCGCGCGTCATACTGGACGCCGCTCAGTCCGACTCGAGCGTGTTCGCGACCAGCGATACGGCTCTCATCGAATCGCTCTCCCCCAAAGTCGTCGACCGACTTCAGGCTGTGCCCGGCTACCTGGTCGTGGTCGATACGACGGGGCGCGCAGTATACCGATCCCCGGACGTCATGCGGCTGCAGGGCACCGACATGGCGGCGCTCCAGACACAGCTCGCCGATCTTCCCAAGTCGGGTGAGGCGCTCATCTTCTCGCTCGATTCGCTCCAGGAGAAGGTGCTCTTCGTCTCGCACTCGCTTCCCGTCGGTCCCGGCGGACTGAGCCGAATAGCGTCGGGCGCGCTTGCCACTCGAGCGAGCACGGTTCCACGCGAATACATGCTCGACGCTTTGATCATCGTACCGCTGATCATCGTCGCCGCCGGAGTGGGAGCATTTCTCTTTCTCGGCCGTACGCAGCGGCAGCTGGCCGAGATTACAACGGAGGTTGCGGCGATTACCGACGGGCGGAGTCTGCATCGGCGCCTCGCGCTCAGCGAGGATACCACTGACTTCGCTGATCTCGTCACCACGCTCAACGCCATGATCTCGCGGCTCGAGACATCGTTCGGAGGGTTGCGACGGTTCACGGCGGACGCCAGCCACGAGCTGAAGACACCCTTGGCCGTGCTGAGGGCGGACGTCGAGAGAGCGATGATGGAGACATCGAGCCAGAACGAGCGGATGATCGCGCTCGAGGAAGCCCTACAGGAGGTCAGGAGAATGTCGGATCTCGTCGAGAGTCTGCTCACGCTTGCGCGCGCCGACGAAGGACGCTTCGACCTGCACCGTGAGCCGGTCGATCTCATGCCGCTGGTTCACGAAGTCTACGAGACTGCCTTGATACTGGGCGAAGCACAGGGGGTGACGGTGAATCTCCCTTTCACGGCGGATGTCGTCGTGATGGGGGACAGGACCCGACTGAGACAGCTCTTCCTCAATCTCGTGACGAACGCGATCAAGTACACGCCAGCGGGCGGGAAAGTCGAGCTCGGCGTGGGCCGCCACCCTGAGAATGTCACGTTCGCCGTGCGCGACACGGGAATCGGAATATCGGCGGCCGATTTTCCGCACGTCTTCGAGCGCTTCTGGCGCGCCGACAGAGTGCGGTCGCGGATGTCAGAGCGCGGCGGATTCGGACTCGGTCTCGCAATCAGTCAGTGGATCGCGCAGGCGCACGGAGGTACGCTCACGGCATCCTCGCGACTGGGGCGTGGAAGTCTGTTCACGGTCACGCTTCCCATCGCCAACGAGACGGCGCCGTCTTAACCATTCGCTAATCGCGGCGTTAGACGCCTTTCATTTACTCCTAACGGTCACGCTATTGGATCGCGTGTACGACTCCGAGAGGTTGCAATCATCAGCCAAACGGAGATCGAATGCTCGCCACGTTGCTGGAGTCGAAGCCGAAGAAGGAACGGACGCAGGCAGGCGTGGCGCTCAGCGTCGGGGCGCACAGCGTTCTCATCGGTGCCGCGCTCTACGCGACCGCCCAGGCACGACCGGAGACGCTCAAAACGACTGAGATGGTGCGTCCGGTTTATTTCCCACCAGCTGTGCAGGCGACTCATTCTCAAACGCCGGCGACCAACGGCGGTCGTGCGCCGGTGTTTCGTTTCGTGAACCCGACCATCGACATCAGCGTGCCCACGGTAGAAATCCCGGCGACTCTGAGCCGCCCGGGCGATTTCCCGGCTGGCGGCGTCTTTGGGCCGGCGGTCGACGGACCTCTCAACGGCAATCCCGAGCGCGGGGACAACACTCCGTTCCTGGCAGCGCAGGTGGAGAAGCAGGTTTCCCTGGCACCGGGAAGTAAGCCGCCTCGCTATCCCGAAACTCTGAGGGCAGCCGGCATTGAGGGACGAGTGGTGGCGGCATTCATCGTCAGCGACCTCGGCCTCGTCGAGGAAGGGAGCATCAAGATTCTGAGCTCGGACAATCCGCTCTTCAACGACGCGGTTAAGAGCGCGCTTGGTCGCATGCGTTTCGTTCCCGCGGAGATCGGCGGCAAGAAAGTGCGGCAGCTGGTGCAAATGCCCTTTCTGTTTACGC
>JBBQWD010000099.1:0-6498 GCA_038210945.1 Gemmatimonadales bacterium | reverse complement strand
GGAACCAAAGGCCTCGAGGTCAAGTAGCGCCGATTCGATGGATCTCGCACGGACTCGGCGGCAATTCGCCGACGAGTTCGTGCCGAGATGGGGCCGGGAAAACAGAAACGCCGCAACTCTATTGAGTCTGCGGCGATTTATTTGGCGGTTTCCCGCCCAATCGTGCCACGCGCGCCGTCATTGGAACTCTACGTCCTACCGAGCGGCGGCGGGCAGCTAATCAATTTTCTAAAAAGCGAATGGAGCTGAGGGGGATCGAACCCCTGACCTCTGCAGTGCGATTGCAGCGCTCTCCCAGCTGAGCTACAGCCCCGCGCGAACGCGACGGACTGTCCTCAAACCAGTCGGGCTGATCCGTCGCACCGGATCAAAAGCAAAAGCCCCGCGGAACAACGCGGGGCCGCTCTTCACTTAAGGTAGCGATCCCGCATCAGAAGTCAAGACCCAAACAATGTCTCAGGCCTGTAACTCTATGCCCGGCTTTAGGATACAAACTTGGCATACGGGGAGAGGACGTTCAAGTCCGGAAATGGTAACAGGCGACTTCAACTGCAAACCGAGAACTACACTGCTGCCTGCTGCCCGCTTATCGCCGCCAGCTACGAGTTGACTGCGTCGGGACAGATCGGTTTGCGGCTAAGGCACAGGCAACCAATGCAGTTTCTCTCTCGTCACAGAAGTTTGTCCCGTCGTTTGCAGCTCGCAGCAGGTAGCGCAGTTCGCGGGTAGCGGGTAGCAGTGCAGTTCTCAGTTGCAGTGCAGTTCTCAGTTGCAGTTCACCGCCGTGGCCCTCGTCCGAGCCAGGATATATTTCGGCCCAATGTCGCTAACCCTTCGCTTTCTCGGCACGTCCGCTTCACGCCCTACGGTTGAGCGCAACGTCTCCTCCCTCGCGGTAATCCGTGAAGGCGAGACACTCATGTTCGACTGCGGCGAAGGCACTCAGCGGCAGATGATGCGGTACGGGATCAGTTTTTCTCTGAGCGACATTTTCTTCACCCACATGCACGCGGATCATATGCTCGGCGTCATCGGCTTGCTCCGCACGCTCGCGCTCCAGGGCCGAACCGAGCCGATGACTCTCTACGGGCCGCCCGGATCCGAAAAGATGCTTTGGAAGGCAATCCTCCTCGGCAGCGAGAAGCAGCATTTCGAGATCAAGGTCATCGAGGTCACACACGAGACGCCGCTCAAGAGGCGCGGATACTCGATCATCCCGTTCCCGGTCGAGCACGGTGACAGAATGGCGATCGGGTATCACATCATCGAAGAGACGAGGCTCGGCAGATTCAACCCGGAAAAGGCGAAGGAGATGGGAATCCCCGAAGGACCGCTGTGGGGCAAGATCCATAAGGGCGAGACTGTATCACTTCCCAACGGCAAAACGATCAAACCATCAGAGCTCGTTGGGCCCACGCGTCCGGGACGCCGCATCGTTCTGACCGGAGATTCACGTCCTTCGGAGGGAACGATCGCCGCCGCCACCGGCGCTGATATCCTCGTTCACGAAGCGACCTTCGCCGACGAGGAAGGACCTCGTGCGCTCGAGACGGGTCACTCGACGGCGCGTGAAGCGGCCGAGGTCGCCGCCAAGGCCGGAGTGAAGAAGCTGGTGCTGACCCACGTCTCCGCGCGCTACTCGCGCGATACGACCGATCTGGAGCGGGAAGCTCGCGAAGTCTTCCCTGCCACCGTGATCGCGCGGGACGGGATGGAGATCGAGGTCCCGTTCGAGTCCTCGCCCGCGGATTAGCTTTTTTATTCTAGATCCTCGCGGTCGGTCGGCGCGTGTGTCCTCTGCGTCCGCAGTCCTCGCTTGCGGCTGCGCCGCACCGCGCCGGAGCGGCGCTAGCTGCGGATAGCGGCCTACGAGGACACACGCACCTCCCTCCCAATCGAGATTTAGTCGAAGCGGCGTCGCGGTCTCGACCTCACTATCCGGCGCGCACCTGATTGGCCGCGCGGACTCAGCGCTGTTGTGATGCTCGACGGGAAGGAGGGAGGATGTCCTCGCAGGCGCTTTCCAAAGCGAGCGCGAGGAGGAGACCCGCGACTGAGCGGAGCGAAGGAGCGTTGTTAGGGGCTCCGACCAAGCGAGCGTAGCGCCGGAGAGGACATCCTTCCGACTGACCAGCGGGCGGATCCCAAACAAACGCGTCAAGACGCGCGGTTGATCAGCGGGCGCGGGTTCGACACGGGCATCGACCGTCGAAACAGCAGCTTCAGCTTCTCGTCGGTGAGCGATTGCAGGACCTTTTCCGGCGTCACGCGCGAAGTGACGCTCCGCGACTCGGGACCGCTCCAGATGTCCCACGCATAACGATCGTTGCGCGCGGTCTTTCCGCCGGGATGATGAAACACGATCATCGAGTTGCTCGCGCCGGGCACTTGAACTTCCACGCCCCAGTTCGTCCCATCCGGCCCGCGCCACGGCTTCAGTACTCTTGCCATTACTTCCGTTAGTGAGAAGCCAACGCGAGTGGATGCAGCCGCTGCCGGCCAACGAAACCCGCGTCGATTTCGTGCCAGTACATCACGCTCGGCTCGCCGAGCTTCCAGCAGTAGTAGACATCGCGCCCATCCATCTGCCCGCGAAAATCCACGAGCCCGGTGTCCATGCCTTTGACGATGACACCGAGGGCGTTCAGCTCGGCAATATAACCTTCGATTTCTCGGGCGAGACGCTGCGCTTCGGTCTGAAGGAGCTCCGCGATGGCGTCGGGATGCTCGGGACTGGAGCCGACGGTCGCGAGCTCGAACTCACGGACCTTGTCTTCCCAGAGCCGGTGATCGCGCACGAGGTCGTCGACGATCCTGCCGACCAGAGGGAGGGTGCGGTTGGCTTCTTCGATTGTGAAGATTCTATCCATGGTACGTACTGTCGTTAGATGCACCGCGTTGTGCAAGTTCTGCCTCAGGTCCGTCCTTCGGATATCCTTTCCTGGAGCCTTCTCTCCCTGCGCTCTTTTGCTGCCTGGTAGCGCCTGATCTCCTCCGGCTTTTCCGGCTTGAGCGGCGGCACCGGGACCGGCTTCCCGTTCCGATCGACAGCGACGAAAGTGAGGTAGCAGGAGTTCGTGTGTCGCCTCAGTCCGGTGAGGAGATTCTCGGTCTCGACCCGCACCCCAATCTCCATCGATGTCCTGCCCACGAAGTTGACGCTCGATTTCATGATGACGAGATCGCCGACGTGGATCGGCTCCCGGAAATCCACGCGATCGACCGAGACAGTCACACACGCGAGCCGCGCGTGGCGGATCGCCGAGACGGCAGCCGTGGTGTCCATCATCGACAGCACCACACCGCCGAATACGTGGCCGAGAACGTTGGCGTGCTGCGGCATCATGAGCTGCGCCGTCTCGTGCTGGGTTTCGCTTACGGGACGCGCTCCGTCTTTCGACGACGTCTCGCGTTGTGCTCGCGCAGCGCCTTTGGATGATTTCAAGTCTGCCTTCCCACTGGTCTCCTCGTGACGGTCTTCGCCATCGGCCTTTTCCGTGACACTTGCTGGATCCTCTCGCCGTAGGTTGTCGCGTCGTTGAACGCCCGCACCAGCGCGCGTCTGGTGGGGGCATCGACCTTCGGCTTATCGAGCCAGAAGATCTGGACATAACTCGACGCGACCAGCCCGAGCGTCCACTCGTGACCGCGACGATCCCTCATCGCCAACGCGTTTTGCTTGTGGGCTGAGTCGTAGCGGGAGATGACATCGAATCCGTCGTGTCTCCAGCGGCGATTGGAAAAGCCGCCTTCGCCCGCCGCTTCCTGGACCGTCGAGTCGCGAAGCATGCGATCGAGCACGACAGGTTTTCCATCGCGGAGATCGATCACCGCGCGTGTTGTGTCATCCCGACTATGCTCGTCGGCGCGCTCGACCGACAGCCGGTGCTCGAGCGCGACATAAGGTCCGAGCACGTTGAGAATGTCCGTCTCCCCAACGGCTGAGACTTCGATTTCGTCCTCGGGATCGTCGTCGGGTCCGAGGATGGGTGCACGCGGATGCCGACGGCGATAGTCGCGGGCCATCTCGACGACCGTGGTATCGTCATAGATGATGGTCGAGTCGCCAGTCGCGAGATCGCGACGGAAGACCCGCTCTCCGCTGAAGAGCGCCCGAGGATAGGAGCGGTCGATCTCGCCCACGAAAACCTCGTAATAGCGGCCCCCGGTCCGGGCGAGGATCAGCGGTGACCCCCTGATGCGCAGACCCGAGTTATCGCTGCGGACCCAATAGGTCTGGTCGCCAGCGGAAACCAGGAACTCGGCCTGGGGCGGAGGCGGAGGCGGGAGGGTGCAGGCTCCGACGAGGACCAGCGTGACGGCTGTGGTGTATCGCATCGGAGCGAAATATATCGGATTCAGGTGGAACGTTCGGCGCGAGCCTTGTTAGATTCCACCGTCCCGTCCTCTCCATACATAGAGAAGAATGCATTTCCAGAAGATCACCCTCGCGATCGTAGCGGCGGCGTCAGCTTCCGCGTTTGCGTGCTCTCCCGTGCGCGACGCCTCGGCCAAGGGCGCCCGACTCGAGCCGCAGGCAGACACCGTGCCGGTCGACACGACCAAGAAGGTGGCGAGCCTGAATCACCCGACACCGCCGGTGCTCGACTCTCTCATCAAGGGAACGGTCGCCGCGCGCGGACTTTACGTGTTCCGATATGCCGCCAACCAGCGCCGCATCAAGAAGCTGCTGGCGATCGCAGACTCCACGGAGATCAACGCGTTCGTGATCGATGTGAAGGACGAATTCGGGCTCAACTTCCGCCCGTCCGATCCTCTTCTGAAGAAGAATGCTGGAAGTCAGGCAAATAACACTCAGCTCGCGGCGCTCGTCGACACGATCCGAGCCCACGGAATTTTGCCGGTCGCGCGCATCGTCGTGTTCAAGGATTCTGTCACTGCTCGCAACAACCCCAACCACACGATCAGAAAGGCGGACGGAACAGCGTGGCGGGACAAGAAAGGCCAAACGTGGGTCAATCCGTACGCGAACGCGATCTGGGAGTACAACTTCCGCGTCGCCGAAGAAGCCATCAACATGGGCTTCGGCGAGATCCAGTTCGATTACATCCGCTTCCCTGAGCCGTACAGAAGTCTGCCGCCGCAAGTTTTCCCCGAGCAGAACGGGCGCACTAAGCCGCAGGTGCTCTCTGAATTCCTCGACGCCGCACGGGCGCGCTTCGCGAAGCTGGGTGTGCGCACGACGGCCGACATTTTCGGCCTGGTCACCACCGTTGGCGGCGCCCTTGAAGTCGGACAGAAGTGGGAGCCGATCTCAAAGTCGGTCGATGTCGTGCTGCCCATGGTATATCCGTCGCACTATCCGCATGGCTCTTTCCAGCTCGATCACCCCAATGCTGCGCCTTACGACGTGATCCACATCTCCATCTCTCGCGCGCGCGAGCGTGACGAGAAGCTTGGCATCAACGGCGAGCACGTGCGGCCGTGGCTGCAGGCGTTCAGCATCGGGAATCCGAAGTACGGTGCGCACGAGATCGAGGAGCAGAAACGCGGCGTTTACGACTCGGGTTACGACGGCTGGGTGTTGTGGGAGCCGGGCTCGAGATACGACAAGTTCATTCCTGCTTTTGAAAAGACCTACGTGTCTCGAAAGAAAGTGCCGCCGGTCCCTCGCCCGGCCAATCGACTCGATTAGAAAAACGCGGGGCGTATAGTAGAACTCGACTACTATATTATGCCCCATGGTGACGACGGCCTCGATCTCCGGCATGACCTGCGCGCACTGTGTCCGCGCGGTGTTCACCTCCCTCGCGGGAGTCGAGGGGATCGATCGCGCTGATGTCACCATCGGCAAAGCTGTAATCGAGCACGACGGCACCGTAACGCCTGAAGACATCCGCGCTGCCATCGCGGTCGCCGGTTACAACGTGACCGACATCGGGAACGACCGGCGCACCCTTCCGCTGGCGCCGTGAAGAAGCCCCCGCCTTACAAGCCGAAGGTCGAAGACGAGGAAAAGCGGCCGTTAGCCTTTCTTCTCGTGCCGGACGTCCTCGTCATGCTTGAGGAAACTCCGGAGGCGATTGCCGCCGAGACCGAGGAGCTGCACGCAAAGGATCTCGCGACGGTCGCTGAGGCTTTGCCTCCGGAGATGGTCGCGCCCTTCCTCTCCGCCCTGCCCGTAGATCGTGCCGCCGACGTCCTCGAGTACCTGGACGAGGAGCTGCGCACCGAAGTGCTCGAGACCATGAGCGTGCGGCAGGCGGCCGAGCTCGTCACGGAGATGACTCCGGACGACCGCGCCGATGCGCTCGAGGGTCTCGAGGAGGCGAGCGCCGAGGAGATTCTCTCCGAGATTCCGGACGCGGAGCGCGCCGAGACGGAGAAGCTCCTCGCCTACGAGCCGGACTCCGCCGGTGGGTTGATGACGACGGAGTTTGTCTCCGTGTCGCAGGACACGCCGGTGGATGAAGCACTTGCCGCGGTGCGTCGTATCGCGAGATCAGAGCGGCGCGAAGCGATGAACACCATCTACAC
>JBBQWD010000098.1:0-6505 GCA_038210945.1 Gemmatimonadales bacterium | reverse complement strand
GGCTACGAAATTGGCTCAACCGAGCATTGACTGTGATCGGTACACGCGCCAATTTGTATACAAATGCAACGGAGGTTCCACATGCGGGCGACGGGATTGATATCGGCGGCAGGCTCCTCCGCGTTGCTACTGTGCATGCTGGCGTCGGCTTCGCCGGCCCAGGAACCTTCCCGGCAGAGAGCGCCGGTAATCAGGATTTATTCGCAGAACGGCGGCGTCGCCTCGAGTTACGTCACGCCCGCGATTGAGGTTTTGGAGAACGCTTATGTGTTCGCGGTCATGATGGACCTCGACGGACACATTCAGGTTCTGCATCCGGATTACCCCGGCATCTCGATTCGAATCCAGTCCCACAAGCAGCTGCGCCTTCCGAATTTCTTTGCCGGATACAACGCGCCCATGGAAACCGGCGCGCGCTACACCCAGAGCGGCAGGGTGAGCTATGACCGCAATCAGGCGCTGGGGAATGACACTCGCGGAAGCGCGATCGCCCTGGCTTCGCGAGCCCCATTCAACCTTGGGCTGATCGAGGTGAACGGCGATTGGAACTACTCCGAGATCCGCCGGATCATCGAGTACCGCAGTCCCGCCGCCGCCGCGCAGTCACTGGCGCGGTACCTGGGCGCCAAGGGGGAGCCGATCGGACAGGATTTCATGCGCTTCGCCGGTCAGAACCTGAACAGCTACTACGCCTATGACGATCTCGGCTACTGCGGCTACGGCGGATACGGATACGGTTCGCTGGGCGGAGCATATTATCCCGCTCAGGCCTTCACGCGCGCCGCTGAGCTGCGCTCGCTCGGCCTTCGGCCCGTCGTAGTTGGATACGACGCGTGCGGTTTGCCAGTCATCGGCGTTTCGTCCTTGAACCGCTCCAGATTTCTGCCACCGCAACGGCATCCCGGGGATACCACGGTCTTTCCGAAATCGCGCATGCCGGCGGGATTTCCCCGTCACCCGCCAAGTGGAGAGATCACACAGCGACCGGTGCCCGAAGGAATCTTCCCCCTGCCGCAACCCGCCGAGCCGCAGATGGGTCGCGTCAGGATGGCTGCCCCGCAGGAGCGGCGCGCCGAGCCGCGCGAGGTTGACCAGTTCCGCCTGGCGCAGCCGGTGAGCCCGTCGTTTCCTGAGAGAATGCGAACACCAATCGAGCCGACGATGCCTTCTCGCGCCGAGCCGGCGGCGGCAATTGGATCGTTTCCTGTGGCCAGGCCTGAGCCGCCGCGCGTGATCATCGAGCGGTCACCTCCTCCGCCTACGCCCGCTCCCGCTCCCGCTCCGCGCGTGCAGGACGCTCCGCCTGCACCACCGCCACCTACATCGAAGGCGGACCCCGTGGTTGTTCCGCCACCGCGTCGCTAACGCGCCATCCCGAGCGAAGCATGGAAAGGAGGGCTGCGAGAGCGGTCCTCTTTCTTTTTTCATCGCCGGGAGAGTGGGGTTTCACGGTTATATTTCTTAGTTCCCTCCCCCGCCCTTCCCGCACGAAAATCCGAGATCTCATTTGAAGCTCGAGCACATTCGCAACTTCTGCATCGTCGCGCACATAGATCACGGAAAATCGACCCTCGCCGACCGGCTGATCGAGGCCACGGGGATGCTGCAGAAGCGCGAAATGAAGGCTCAGGTGCTCGACACGCTGGACCTCGAGCGCGAGCGGGGCATCACGATCAAGCTGAACGCCGTTCGCATGACCTACGCGGCACACGACGGCCAGGACTACGAGCTGAACCTCATCGACACGCCGGGACACGTGGATTTCACCTACGAGGTGTCGCGTTCCCTTGCCGCGTGCGAGGGAGCGATCCTCGTTGTCGACGCCTCTCAGGGAGTGGAAGCGCAGACTCTCTCCAATCTGTTTCTGGCGATGGATGCTGGCCTGGAGATCATCCCGATTCTCAACAAGATCGACCTTCCCGGAGCGGAGCCGGAGAAGCGGCGGAAGGAAGTGGCCGACCTCCTCGGGATCGAGGAGTCGGAGATCCTTCTCGTCAGCGCCAAGGAAGGAATCGGTATCAGCGAGCTTCTCGAGGAAGTCATCCGCAAAGTCCCGCCTCCCGAAGGCGATGCCAACGCACCCCTTCGCGCGCTCATTTACGACTCCTACTACGACAAGTATCGGGGAGCCATTCCGAGCGTGCGCGTCGTCGATGGCGTGATAAAGAAGGGAACGCACATCACCTTCGGCGCGAGCGAGTCGGTCTACGAGGTCGACGAGGTGGGCTACAACCAGCTCCGCCAGGTTCCCACCGATCAACTCGGCCCGGGTGAAGTCGGGTACGTGGTCGCGAGCGTTCGCTCAGTGAGCGAAACCCGCGCGGGCGACACCATCTTCGACGCCGAAAATCACGCCACTGAGGCGTTACCGGGCTATCAAGCCGTGCGGAGCTTCGTCTTCGCGGGACTCTATCCGACTGACACGACACAATACGAGACCCTTCGTGACGCGCTGGAGAAGCTCAAGCTCAACGATGCGTCGCTCAATTACGAGCCAGAGACTTCGACCGCACTCGGATTCGGATTTCGCGCCGGCTTTCTCGGTCTCCTCCACATGGAGATCGTACAAGAACGGCTCAGCCGCGAATTCGACCTCGAGCTCGTTACCACCGTTCCGTCAGTCGAGTACAAAGTGTATCTCACCGACGGCACGATGAAGCTGATCGAGAATCCGTCGCTCATGCCGCCAAGTCCGGTCGTCGACTACGTCGAGGAGCCGTTCGTCAAGGCGCGCATCATGGTCCCCGCCGAATACATTGGGGCAATCATGACGCTCGGCACCGAGCGGCGTGGCGTTTACAAGAACATGACGTACCTCGACACCAAGCGCGTAGAGCTCGATTGGGAATTTCCGCTCGGCGAGATAATCCTGGATTTCTTCGACAAGCTGAAGACCGTGAGCCGGGGCTACGCTTCGCTCGACTACGAGCTGCTGGAGTACAGGCGGAGCGACCTCGTGAAGCTCGACATGCTCATCAACGGCGACCCGGTCGATGCGTTCAGCGTCATCATCCACGAGGACAAAGCATACGAGTGGGGCCGCAAAATCGCCGACAAGCTCAAGGAGCTCATTCCTCGGCAGCTGTTCGAAGTCGCGATCCAGGCGGCGATCGGATCGAAGATCATCGCCCGCACGAGCGTGAAGCCTCTGCGAAAAGATGTGCTCGCCAAGTGCTACGGCGGCGACATCTCGCGAAAGCGCAAGCTGCTCGAGAAGCAGAAAGAGGGACAGAAGCGCATGAAGCAGGTCGGCTCGGTCGAGATACCACAGGAAGCTTTCCTTGCCGTCCTCCAGGTGGATTGATTGAGCGGATCGCTCGTTATTCAGACGAGCTTTCTTGGCGACGTCATTCTCACGACGCCGCTCATAGCCGAACTCGCCAGACGCGGACCGGTCGACGTTCTAGTCACACCGGGCGGGGCGACAGCGCTTGCCAACAATCCACACATTCGCACTGTCATTCCTTACGACAAGCGAGGGACGTACGGATCCGCGCTGGGTCTGTGGCAGACGGTCAAGGAAATCCGGAGCAGGCGCCCTTACGAAGCGGCCTACCTCGCGCAGGGCTCCTTCCGCAGCGGACTTCTCGCGATGATGACCGGAGCCAAGGAAAGAATCGGATTCGTGAGCTCGACTGGCCGGGCCTTGTACACGAAGCAGGTTCCGTATCGGCCGGACTGGCACCATTCCCAACGCTTGTGGTCGTTGGCGATGTCGCGTGGGGGTGACCCGCCGAGTCGCGACCAGATCCGCCCGCGTCTCTATCCATCGGACGAGGAGCGGCACCGGGTAGACATGCTTCTGCGCGAAAGTGGAAGCGCCGATGCGCCATTCGTAGCGCTCGCTCCCGGAAGCGCGTGGGGGACCAAGCGCTGGCCCTATTACGCGGAATTGGCAAAGCGGCTCGCCGAGGATTTCAGAATCGCGGTCATCGGCTCGCGCGCTGATTCAGCTATCGCAGCCGAGATTTTTGGTGCGATACCATCCGGCAGCGCGATCAATGGAATCGGGCTGCCGCTCCTGGCGTCCGCGGAGCTGATTGGCCGCGCCCAGGCGATAGTAACCAACGATTCGGCGCCGCAGCATCTTGCATCGGCAGTGGGGACACCGACTCTCACCATCTTCGGGCCGACGGTTCCCGAGTTCGGGTTTGGTCCAATCGCCCAGCGGCACATCGTTGCGGGCCATGAAGAGCTGACGTGCCGCCCATGCCACCGTCATGGACCACAGAGCTGTCCGCTCGGCCATTGGCGCTGCATGCGCGAGCTGACGCCTGAGTACGTATCGAGCTTGCTCACTGAAGTCCTCAATCCACCGGTGCCCGTATGAGCGTGAAGGAGCGTTACATAATCGGAGTGGACCTTGGCGGAACCAACATCGTCGCCGGCGCGATGCCGCAGGACGGAAGTCGGGAAATCGCGATGCGAACTACCCAGACTCTCGCGGAAGGCGGAGCAGGCGGCGTGGTGGACCGCATTGTCGGGATGATCGAGGAAGTGATCGCGCAGACGATGAAGGAAACGGGAGCGAAGCGGTCCGACTTTCTCGGCGTCGGCATCGGTTCTCCGGGCCCGCTCGATCGCGCCAAGGGAATCGTGATCGTAACGCCGAATCTCGGTTGGAAGAATTTTCCGCTGCGGGATGAGATCTCGAAAAGAGTCAAGCTCGAAGCAACGCTCGACAACGATGCTAACTGCGCGACACTCGGGGAATTCTGGTGTGGCGCCGCAAGAGGAGGCCGCAACGTCATCGGCATGACGCTGGGCACCGGAATCGGCGGCGGACTCATCCTAGAGGGAAAACTCTATCACGGGTCGTCCGACGTGGCGGGAGAGATCGGCCACACCACTATCGATTCCACGGGCCGCCGCTGCAAGTGCGGCAACTACGGATGCATCGAGGCCTACGCTTCGGGTCCCGCGATCGCGGAGCGCGCGCGCGAAGCCCTGCGCGGAGACGAAGACGAGTCGATCCTGGTCTCATTGGCTGGTGGAGACCTAAAGAAGATCACCGCGCAGACGGTTTACGAGGCGTCGAAAAAGGGTGACGCCATCGCCAGAGAGGTCGTGCGCGAGACCGCGCAGATACTCGGCGCCGGTGTCTCGAATTTGTTGAACATCTTCAATCCGGACGTCGTAGTTCTCGCGGGCGGAGTCACCCAGGCGGGAGACGCGCTGTTCCGGCCGTTGCGCGCGGAGGTCAAGCGACGCGCGTTCAAGCCAGCGGTCGATGCGTGCCGCATCGTTCCGGGGCAGCTTCCCCTGTCCGCGGGCGTCGTCGGTGCCATCGCCACGTTCAAAATGCAGACACTCGGTGACCTCTAGCGGTGACCTCTAGCTCGATGATCCGAGCAGGATTCTGATGGCGCGAAAGCGGCGGGTTGGCGTTATGGGCAGCTTCGTCTGGGACGTGATTCACGGCCGTGACCCGCGCGACGCGCCCGTCGAGGAATGGGGTGGCATCACCTACGCGCTAGGCGCGCTCGACGCGGCGCTCGCGCCGGATTGGGAATTCGTTCCGATCGTCAAAGTCGGGAGCGATCTCGCGCAATCGGCGCGGGAGTTCGTTGCCGCACTCGACCGCGCCGCGCCGGACGCCGCACCCATCGAAGTGCCGCAACAAAACAATCGTGTCGCGTTGCACTACCTGAGTGACGAGCGTCGCTGCGAGCGTCTCAGCGGTGGCGTGCCAGCCTGGAATTGGCTGGGACTGAAGCCGCTGCTCAATAACCTGGACGCACTCTACATCAATCTGATCAGCGGCTTCGAGCTCGATCTCGAGACCGCTCAGCTGATTCGCCAGCATTTTCGCGGTCCCATTTACTGCGACATCCACTCACTTCTGCTCGCGGTCCAGCCCGACGGGATGCGAACGCTTCGACCGCTCCCAAATCCAGCGGCGTGGTGCCGGTGCTTCGATCTCATTCAGGTGAACGAGGACGAGATGAGGATGATGGCTAGCGACCCGATGGCCTTGGCCGCTATCGCCTTTGCAGAGGGCGTTTCCTCGATAGCCATTACGCTCGGCCCTCGCGGCGTCGTGTACTTCGCTGCTCCAGGATTCGATCGTCTCGCTGACCTGCAGCGTCCCGCTCTCGGCGCTTCCGCTGGTGCGATACGCACTGCGCGCGTGCCGGCGAAGGCTCGACGGCTTGCGGGTCCGGGAGATCCGATCGGATGTGGAGATGTGTGGGGCGCAACCTATTTCTCTCGATTGCTCGCGGGTGATAACTTAGACGTGGCGATCGACCGCGCTCTGGACGCGGCAGCCCGAAACGTCGACCATCGCGGCGCTTCGGGCCTCGCCGACTACCTGCGCGGAGAGCTCAGCATCAAGTGACGACAATCATCAATGTCCCACATTCGCTCGAGGACAAGTCCTTCGAACAGGTGCTGGATCAGGTGGCCCCGCTGCCGTTGGACGAGAAGATCATCGTCGACACGAGACACGCGCGCTGGGCGTCGCCTTATGGCCTGACGGCTCTGCTCGCTCTCGCGCAGTCGC
>JBBQWD010000097.1:0-6522 GCA_038210945.1 Gemmatimonadales bacterium | reverse complement strand
GGATCATGGATGGCATGAAGAAGGGCGCGGCGAGCCCGATCATAACTCTGACCTGACAATGGCGCGCGGCCGGCTAATCGTCTTCGAGGGTGCCGAAGGCGCGGGGAAAACAACACAGATCCGCATTCTGGCGGAGCGCCTGGTGACGGCCGGCATTTCCTGTGTAGCGGTGCGCGAACCGGGAGGAACGCCTCTCGGGGACGAAATCAGAGACATTGTGCTCCATCAAGAGCAGGAGATCACTGCCGCGACTGAAGCACTCCTGTTCATGGCATCCCGTGCCGAGCTGATCGCGCGCGAGATTCTGCCGTCTCTCGCCAAGGGCAGCGTCGTGCTAGTCGACCGATTCTTCCTGTCGACGTACGCATATCAGATCGTCGGTCGCGGACTGCCCGAGCCCGAGGTACGCGCCGCCAATCGCCTTGCCACCGGCGGTCTCGTTCCCGATCTCACCCTCCTGCTCGATGTCCACGCCGCGCACGGCCTCGAGCGCGCGGATGCGCGCGGCAAACGCGACAAGATAGAAAGATCAGGCGACGAATTTCACGCGCGAGTCGGGAACGCCTTTCGCGAGTTCGCTGATCCAAAGTGGCAGCACTCGCATCGTGAGTGCGGACCGATCAAGTTGATAGACGGGACTGGCGACGAGGCAGCCGTGCACCAGCGGGTGGTCTCCGCGCTGATCTCCGCATTTCCGCAACCTTTTGGCCGCATCAAGAGTTGAACAAGGTATGAAACTCAAGCTACCCACCTCCTCCGCTCGCGCGCGCACAGTAATCGTCGCCGGAACGCTGCTAGCCGCTCTCATCACGGGGGGCTGGCTGCTCCAGCGCGGCACGCACACCGGAACCTTCACAGCCTATGAAGGAGCTCGGCTCTTCGAAAACGTGTTCCGCCACGTGCAGAATGAATACGTCGACGCCGTCAGTGATTCCGCGCTCTATCGGAAGTCGGTCGACGGGATGCTGTACGAGCTGCGGGACCCGTATTCGACGTTTCTGCCGCCCGACCGTTTTGCCAGACTCAACGAGACGACGACGGGCAACTATGCAGGACTTGGAGTGGAAGTCGACTTACGTGATGGCTGGCTGATCGTTGTTGCCGCGATTCCAGGCGGTCCTGCGGAGCATGCGGGTCTGCAGCCCGGAGACCGAATTATTGGGATCGCGGGGAAGCAGACCAAGGGTTGGACCAACGAAGAGGCGTCGAAGGTGCTGCGCGGTAAGCCCGGCACGAGTGTCACGCTCACGATCGAGCGGCCCGGCTCTTCAGCCCCGATAGAGCTGAAGGTACAGCGGACTACGATCCACCAGAGCGCCGTACGGAGAGCGTCATTGCTCGGCGACGGCATCGGCTACATAGATCTCAAAGCATTCAGCGACTCGACCGTGAAGGAGCTCAACGGCGCCATAACGACTCTTCTCGCCCATGGAATGAAAACGTTGGTGCTCGACCTGCGCACCAATCCCGGCGGCCTGTTGAATCAGGGAGTGAGAGTATCGGATCTCTTCCTCAATCCCGGGCAAAAAATCGTGAGCATGCGCGGACGCCTACCTGAGGCGAATCGCGAATACGCGGACAGCGCGGTCCAGCGCTGGCCACAGCTTCCACTGGTGGTGCTCGTCGATGGCCGAAGCGCCAGCGCGGCAGAGATCGTCGCAGGCGCGCTGCAGGATCACGACCGTGCCGTGCTCGTCGGCACGCCGACATACGGAAAGGGGAGCGCGCAGAGCGTCATCCCCTTTGGACTCGAAGGCGGGCTCAAGATCACCACTGCGCGATGGTTTACTCCGGCGGGTCGCTCGATTACTCGGAAACGGCCGGCGGACGATGAGACCGACGACGCGTTACCCGCGGTGCGCCAACGCTTTCGCACCGACGCTGGACGCACGGTCTATGGTGGTGGCGGGATCACTCCGGACGTCATCGCCGGCGACAGCACGACACCCGCCGTCGAGCAGAATTTCATCCGCGCGCTCGGCGCCAAAGCCTCACACTTCCGGGACGCCGTCACAGATTATTCTCTCTCGCTCAAGGCAAACCGAAGCATCACGTCGCCCGATTTCGTCGTGACTCCCGCCATGCGTGATGAGGTGTGGCAGAGGATGAAGGCGCGTGGCGTCGACATTCCACGCACTGTTTATGATGATGCCGAGCCGCTCATCTCGCGCGTCATCGCCAATGACATCGCGCGTTACATATTTGGAAGCGAGGCCGAGTTCCGGCGCCGCGCCTCGGTTGACAAGACGCTTCAGAAAGCGCTCGAGCTCGCGCGAGGCGCGAGGACCGAACAGGAATTGCTCAAAAAGGTTACGGCTCAGGCCGCGCCTGCCGACAGCGTCGCGCCGTGAGCGAGCGCGTTTTCATCATTGGGCCGGGACACGTTGGGCGCGGATTATTCCGCGCCTTTCGCGCGTCGGATGTCGAAGTTGTCGGACTTCATGGGAAACGGCCGTCGGGCGTCGCGACGTCGAGCGGGCCCCTTCCCGCGGAGATGGCGGGCGCGAACGTCGTGATCGTGTGCGTGCGTGATCCGCAGATCGACGAACCGATGGAAGAGTTGATGGCGGCGGCGAAGAGTGGGCTCGTCCAGAGGGGAACGGTCGTGCTGCACACGTCTGCGATCGCTGAGCCTGTCGGCCTGGCCGCTCTCTCAAGCGCTGGATTCCCAGGAGGCACCTTCCATCCTCTGGTTCCGTTCAGTGATCCTGAGGTCGCGGCGGAGCTGCTGCGAAAGGGCTGGATCGGAATCGATGGCGAGAACGCGGCGAGGGGCACTTCTCGTCGCCTCGCGGGTCACCTTGGCGCGCGCACAGTGGACATCCCGCCCGGGAAGAAGCCTGCCTACCACGCGGCGGCGGTCATCTCATCGAATTTCCCTGTCGTCCTCGCATCGGTTGCGGGGCATCTCCTGCACGACATTGGCATTCCGGACTCGAGCGCGTACCAGGCGGTCGAGAGTCTCATGAACGGAGCTCTCGCCAACATGAAACACGCGCTGCCCGATGACGCGCTGACGGGGCCGGTTGTGCGCGGAGACGCGGAAACCGTGAAGAAGCACCTCACCGCGCTGCGCGGGCACGGTTCTGCGTCGGAAGTTTATCGCGCGTTGTCAGCGGCGGCGGTTGAGATCGCGGAGAGGCGGGGGACCGATCCGAGAAAACTTGCCGCGGTGGGGGCGGTCATTCGGTCGCACGCTAAGTGACGCGGAGCGGCAGTTCGTAGTTAGAAGGCAGCCCCGCCCATGGCCGTCTGATCTACGACCTTCGCTCCCTTGGGTACCGTGAACCGGAAACTCGACCGAGGAATCACGGGGTTCGCGGTGAAGCTTGTAATTACGACGTGCCGCTTGAGCCCGTTCGCCGTCTCGACGTCGAACTGCCTGATGCTCGCATCGCTGTCGTCGATCCAGACTTTGGCGCTCGTGAATGGGGCGTTCGCGCGCCTGGGGACCAGCGTCACGGCGTGAGTCGGGCGGCCGCCGACGCTCGCTGTCCCTGACGACGAAACACTGAAGCGCGTGCGCGGGGCGTTCAGGAATTGCTCCGCCGGATCTACCGTACCGGCGTTGCTTCCCGTGTAGGGCATGCGCATCACCTGACCCGGAACGCTGCTGGGTAGGTACACCCACAACGTCGAGCCGTCCGCGGCGACCCGATCACCACTGTCGAACCGGATGCTCAGGAGGTTCGGCTTCTTCCGAAGGATGACTCCGGACGTCGTCTGGGAATTGCCGGTGAGTGGATTCGTCAGAGTCTGCCGGAATTCGGCGCGCATGCTGTTGAGACGTGCGTACGCCGAGGCGGCGCGATCGATGATGGCATCGGCGCTCTGGGCGCGGACGCTGTGGGGAATCACGGCGAACGCAACCGCCGCCAGATAGGTGATCTTTCTCATGTCTAAGCCTACCCTGCTACTGCTGTGCCGTTCCGGTTTTAGCGGAAGGGATGCTGCGTCCGATGGCAGTCGCTACGGCTCGAAGCTCCTTAACCAGCTGCGTGAATTGATCGGGATAGAGCGATTGCGCGCCGTCAGAGAGAGCACGGTCCGGCTCGGGATGCACTTCGATGAGCAATCCATCGGCGCCAGCAGCGACGGCGGCGCGAGCCATCGGAATGACCTTGTCCCGCAATCCGGTGCCGTGACTTGGATCGGCGATGATCGGCAGATGCGATAGCCTGTGCACGATCGGAATCGCGGTCAGGTCCAGCATGTTCCGGGCGGCGGGATCGAAGCTCCGGACTCCGCGCTCGCAGAGAATCACGTTTCCGTTTCCCTCGGCGAGAATGTACTCGGCGCTCAGGAGCAGATCGTTGATCGTTGCCGCCATTCCGCGCTTGAGCAGAACGGGCTTCTTCATCCGGCCGACCGTCTTGAGCAGCGAATAGTTCTGCATGTTGCGCGCGCCGATCTGGATGCAGTCGGCCACTTCGGCGACCAGCTCCGCGCCTTCGGCGTCCATCGCTTCGGTCACGACCGGGAGGCCGGTTTCCTTTCCTGCGCGCGCCAAAAGCTCGAGACCCTTCTTGCCCATGCCCTGGAAAGAATATGGCGAGCTGCGGGGCTTGAACGCACCACCGCGGAGCGCCGTGCCTCCCGCGGCCTTGACGATGCGCGCGGCGGAGAGAATCTGCTCCTCCGATTCAACTGAGCACGGGCCGCCGATCACTACGATTGCATCTCCGCCTACCGTGACTCCCGGCGCAATCGCTACGACGGTGTTCTCGGCGCGCCATTCGCGCGAGACCTGCTTGTACGGCTGGCTGACGTGAATTATCTGCGCCACGCCGGGAAGGGCCTCGAGCCGCGAAGAATCGACGCGCCCATCGTTCCCAACGAGACCTACAGCCGTACGCTGCGCGCCAGGCATCGGCCGCGCCTCGTATCCCATTTCCTGGATGATACTGACGACGCGATCGACGTCTTTCGCCGTCGCGTCGTGTTGCATGACGACTAGCATTTACGCGATAACTGAGGCTGTGTCGGCGGGCTCGACGTGCAGCTGCGGTGTGTGCGCGGGATGCGCGGGTGTCATCGTCTCGTCCACCGTCCGTCCGCGCATGCGTACGCTCACCAGCGATGAGACGCCCGGCTCCTGCATCGTGACGCCGTAAACGGCGTCAGCGGCCTCGGTCGTCGTGCGCGGATTGTGAGTGATGACTATGAATTGTGTTTTTCCCTTGAAGCGATTGAGCATGCGCACGAAGTGTCCGATGTTCTGGTCGTCGAGTGGCGCGTCGACTTCGTCGAGGAGACAGAACGGGCTCGGCTTGGTAAGAAAAATCCCGAACAGCAGTGAGAGAGCCACGAGTGCCTTCTCGCCGCTGGACAGAAGATGAATTCTCTGGGTGCGCTTGCCGCGCGGCGACGCGTGGATCTCGATGTCCCCTTCGAGCGGGCTCTCCGGATTCTCGAGACGCAGATCGCATTCGCCGCCGCCGAATAGCGTCATGAAGATGTTGCGGAAGTTCTCCCTCACCTGGACGAACGTCTGTAAGAACAGCTCTCGCGCCGTCGTGTCGATTTCGCGAATCGCCTGTTGGAGCGAAGTCCTCGCCGAGTTGAGATCGTCCCGCTGGGTCGTGAGGAATGAGAGACGCTTGGTCTCCTCCTCGTGCTCTTCGATCGCTAGAGGGTTCACCGGCCCGAGAGCATCCAGCTGCTCGCGCACCAGCTCCGCTTCGAAGCGAAGCGTGTCGTCGTCCAGCGCGAGCGTCTCCGCTCCAGCGAGCAGCTCGTCGATTGGCTTCTTCCACTCCGCCTCGAGCCGCTCGCGGATCGCCGCTCTCCGTCCCGACAGCTCCGTGTAGCGCAGCTCGGCCGCGTGCAGCTCTTCGCTCAACGCCCCGGTGTGGCGGCGCATCTCGGCCAGCGAGTGCTCTTCGGTGGCGAGCTTCTCGTCCACCTCTCGAACAGCGTGCTCCGCGTCGGCAAGCTTCTGCTCGGCGTCCTCAAGGGTTGCCTGTCTGGCGTCCAGATCGCTCTGCCACTGCGACAGCAGCTCAGTGAGCTGCGCATCGGCACTCGACAGAGTTGTCAGCTCCTGCTGTAGTGATTCCAGTCGTCCCGTGGCGGAAGCAAACTCTTCGCTCAAATGCCGCTGGCGATCAGATGCGACTTCGAGCTGCGCCTGCGCCTGCGCGCGGCGAATCTGGCTCGCCGTTCGCTGTTCGCGCGCCTCTTCCTGCTTGTGCTCGGCCGCGGCGAGCATTTCACGCGCTGCAGCCACCGCCGTTTCCTGCTCGGCAATTCGCGCGGCGATCTCCCGCGAGCTCGTTGCGAGCGCGTCCAGACGTGAGGTTGTGGCGGCTTCGCGTTCGATCAATCGCTCGATCAGAGCCCGAGTCTCGGCCGCCTCATGCGCGGCGCGCTGATGTTGTCTTGCCAAAGTAGCAGAGCGATCAGCTCCTTCGGCGTTGGCGCGTGTCGCCTGCGATGCAGCTTCCTGCGCGACCAGCGATGCTCGCTCCGCGGATGCCAGCGACGCTTTCTCCGACTCGGCGGTGGAAACCGCTGCATGCC
>JBBQWD010000096.1:0-6525 GCA_038210945.1 Gemmatimonadales bacterium | reverse complement strand
CAACGAGGCGCTTTCGCGCGCGTTTCCCAACAATCCGGTGGCGATTACCCGCGTCGACGGACACGCTCTCCTTGCCAACGCCAAGGCGATGGAGGTCGCGCGTGTCTCGGCCGCGACGGCCGATCCGGAAGGCGGGCGGATCATTCGCCTCTCATCGGGTTCTCCTGCCGGCGTCTTCATCGACAATGCGCAGGATCTGATCGGGCGCGCGATCCCGGCGTCCACCCCGAGTGATATCCGCAAGGCGATCCTTGCCGCGATTGCCGAGTGCAATCGGTGGGGCCTCACCGGAGTTCACGATCCGGGCGAGGATGCTGAGACAATTGGCATCTACGAGCAGCTGGCGAAGGAAGGGAAGTACAACCTCCGCAATTACGTGATGCTGAGCGACCCGGGAGAGCCGGGCTCGCCAGCCACACTGAGGAATCCATATCTGGTGCGCGGACCGCAGAGCGCTCTCTACGATGGACATCTCTGGGTTCGCGCCATCAAGCTTTACGCCGACGGTGCGCTCGGCTCGCGAGGCGCTGCGCTGCTGGCTCCCTATGCCGACGAGCCAACGAACTCGGGACTGCTCGTTTCCAGACCGGAACACATCGAGGCTTGGGCTGAGGCGGGGCTGCGTCGCGGATTCCAGGTGAACGTTCACGCGATTGGCGATCGCGGCAATCGCATCGCGCTGGACGCGTTCGAGTCCGCGTTGAAAACTGTACCCGCGGCGGACCACCGTTTCCGGATCGAGCACGCTCAGGTGATAAGTCCGGAGGACATCCCGCGCTTCGCCAAGCTCGGGGTAATCCCCTCCATGCAGGCGACTCATCAAACGAGCGACATGCGCTGGGCCGAGACGCGTGTGGGGCCGCAGCGAATTCGCGGCGCGTATGCGTGGCGGTCGCTGCTCAACACCGGAGTAGTGATTCCCAACGGAACTGATTTCCCCGTCGAGGAAGTCAACCCGCTCCTTACCTTCCACGCGGCAGTCACGCGGCAGGATCCGACGAACTGGCCGGTCGGAGGCTGGTATCCCGAGCAGAAGATGACGCGTGAGGAAGCTCTTCAGTCGATGACGATCTGGCCTGCGTACGCTGGCTTTCAGGAGTCTGTCCTTGGCTCGCTCACACCCGGGAAGTACGCGGATTTCGTGATTCTCGATCGAGATATCATGCATGTGCCGGACACCGAAATACTCGGCGCCCGTGTAGTTTCCACCTGGATCGCAGGCAAGCGGGTGTATGAGGCGAAGTAGCGGCGGAGTCATAGGGAATGCAACCACTCCGCCTACGACGGCACATCGCTTGCCCTTTCATCCAGCGAACATCACTTCGGCTCGACACTAAATGCTCCGCCGGTTTTTCGGCTTTTCCATAATCCTCATCGCTGCGCTCGCGTGCTCGCACGACGACACGGCGTCTGCCCACACGCGGAACGGTGCGCATGCGCCCGGGGACGGCGTGGCGCCGCGCCCTTCTGTGATTGCGCCCGCGAGCCAACCCTACAAGGTTGTCTCCGTACCCGTCGGCGGGACTGTCACCGGCACGGTCGACATCGATGGATCGGCGCCGGTAGCGGCGATCATGCGACCCACGGTCGATCAGAACGTCTGCGGGAACTCGATTGTAGAGAAGGCCGTCACGCTTGCCGGGACGCGCGTCGGCGGGGCGATCGTCTGGATTACTGACATCCACATGGGGAAAGCGTTCCCGCTGGAGCGCCGGTTCGAGCTCGCCAACTCGAACTGCAGACTCGATCCCTACGTGCAGGCGATGGCAACCACCGGAACGCTGAATGTCAGCAATGACGACAGAACGGTGCACACCAACCGCTTCATCAATGTCGGAACGGGACAGATCGTCGGAATCGCGCCATTCAACGACGATGGCGAAGTAGTCCCGGTCGACCACTTCAAGGAGTCCGCGGAGATAGAGGTAGTATCGGACCGGCATCCATGGAGCCACGCCTGGATCGCCGTACTCGATCATCCGTACTACGCGCAAACCGCGGCAAGCGGAACGTTCAGCATCGATGGGATTCCACCGGGCCGCTACCTATTCCGCGCCTGGCACCCGGCGCTCGGCTTCGCCGACGACAGCGTCAGCGTCGTGGCCGGCCAACAGGTGAGCGTCGCGTTCAAAATTCGCCCGACCACGCGAGCCACGCCGACGCCTTTGCCGCTACCGAGCGATAGCCAACGACCGCCCGCGCTGGGCACCCCGACGGCATCGAGCACGCCTGCATCTTCGAGTACGGCGCGGGTAATCGGCCCGCCGCCGCCCCGTTAACGCGGATGCTTCGGATCTGAGCTGATGCTTCGAATTGTCCTCGGAGCTATCCGATGCATTCGCTGCAATCCGAAGCATCCGTGTTACCCTACGAGCGCGTCCCCCGGCCTGAACTGCCCGCGATAGAGCCGAGAGTAGACACCTTCCGAGGCGAGCAGCTCCTGGTGACGGCCCTCTTCGACGATCAATCCGCGGTCGATCACCACAAGCCGGTCGGCGCGGAGCACGGTGCTCAACCTGTGTGCGATGATGAGAGTGGAACGCGCGCGCAACAGATCCTCCATTGCCTCCTCCACCAATCTCTCACTCTCGCTGTCGAGACTCGACGTTGCCTCATCGAGAATCACCAATGCGGGATCCTTGAGAAAAACTCTGGCGATCGCAATCCGCTGACGCTGGCCACCGGATAGCTTCACGCCTCGCTCTCCCACCCTCGTGTCAAAGCCCTCCGGAAGCCGTTCGATGAACTCGACGGCGTGGGCGGCCTTCGCCGCTGCCTGGATCGCTTCCTCTGAAGGGCGGGATCCGTCGTCACCGATTCCGGCGTATGCGATGTTCTCTCTGATCGTTCCGCTGAAGAGCGTCGGCTCTTGCGGAACTATTCCGATCGCTCCGCGCAGCTCCTTCAGCGACAAATCGCGGATATCTATCCCGTCGAGCGTGATCCGTCCTCCGGTTACGTCCCAGAAGCGCGGCAACAACGACGCGATGGTTGTCTTCCCGGCACCGCTCGGACCGACCAGGGCAACGACTTCGCCGGCGTTTATCCGCAGCGAGACACCGTGGAGCACCTCAGGCAGCGCGGGATTGTAGTGAAAGGAGACGTTGTCCATCACGACTTCGCCGCGCAGGGGACGCGAAAGCCGCAATGGCTTGACCGGGTCCCGCACAGTGGATTCCGTCTCGAGCAGATCGAAGACGCGTCGTGCCGCTCCGACCGCCTCCTGGTAGGCTCCAAAAAGCGAAGCGAGTGAGCCGACCGCGCCCGCCACGTACAGCGCATACAGAAGAAAAGAGACGAGCGCCCCGGCGGTGAGACTTCCAGCCAGCACCTGACGGCCACCTTGCCAGAGCACGGCGACTACTCCGCCAAATCCGCAGAACGTGAGAATCCCGAAAAAAGTGCCGCGAATCCGCGCTCGCTTGATCGCTGCCTCGATCACCTGAACAAGGTGCGAGCCGTAACGGCGCCCCTCCTCCGCTTCCGCCGTGTAGCTCTGGACCGTGCGGATCTGGGAGAACGCTTCGTCAGCCGTGCCCGTGGCTTGGGCGACCCGGTCCTGCACGCCGGTGCTCGCCCGACGCAGAGCGCGACCGAAAATGAAGGCGGCGCCGACGACAAGAGGCACCACCGCCAACGTCGTCGCCGTGAGGTTGACATCAGTCAGCGTCAGCAACACGATCCCGCCGATCAGGAACAGCGTCTGCCGCGCAAATTCCGAGAGGTTGTAGCTCAGCACCGTTTGCAGCACCGCGGTATCAGCCGACAGGTGGCTGGTGAGCTCGCCGGTTCTCCGCTCGGTGAAGAACGCGGGGGAGAGGCGAACGAGGTGGGCAAACAAGTCCTCGCGCAGCTGCGCGATCACGAGCTCGGACGTCGATGTCAGCAGATAAACCTGGACGAAATTGAGCGCCGCCTGAATCGCGAACAGAACGAGCAGTCCAAGCGCGATCCTGTTGAGCAGGCTCGCATCCGCCGAAATGAAAGCCGCGTCGAGGAGGTGTCGCACTATCTGCGGGAACGCCAGAGCGATGCTTGCGCTTCCCAGCAGACATACGAATGCCAGCGTCAATCGCCAGATATATGGCCGGATCCTCGGCAGCAGTCTTCTGAGCGGACGCGGCGACGAAACCGCTTCCTGCTGGCGTGGCGTCGGGCGCTGCGCTGAAACCGCAAACGGCGCCGTCATCAGCCGAGCACCTTGCGATCGATCACCATCGCGACGAAGAGCAGCGCGAGGTAGAGCAGCGAGTATTTGTAAACCCACCACGCCGGCTTCGTCCATTCCGCGGTCGTGCTCACGCGAATGACGCCAACGAGGAGAATCGTGCCCAGAACTAGTGCCGACATGAAATAGATGATGCCGAACGCGCCGAATGTCGCGGGTAGCAGCGTGAGCGCGATGAGAATCACATTGTACCACATCATCTGGCGCATCGTCTCGCGCTCACCCCACACCAGCGGCGCCATTGGAACACCGGCGCGCCCGTAGTCGCGCTGCTTGAGGAGCGCGAGCGCCCAGAAGTGCGGCGGCGTCCAGTAGAACACGATCAAAAAAAAGTAGACCGCAGTGAGATCGATCGTGCCCGTCATTGCCGCCCACCCGACAAGCGGAGGGAAAGCCCCAGCCGCTCCGCCGATGACGATGTTCTGGGGGGTCGTTCGCTTGAGCCAACGCGTGTAGACGAACACGTAGAAATAGAATCCGGCAAGCGCCAGGACGGCGGTGAGAACGTTGGTGAAGCGCGCGAGGAGAAACGTCGCGGCGGTCGCGAGCGCGACCCCGAACGCGAGGACGGCCCGCGCTCCCATCCGTCCGCTCGGAATCGGACGGAGGCGGGTGCGCGACATCTGGGTGTCGATGTCCTGGTCGAGATACATGTTGACTGCATTGGCCCCGCCCGCCATCAGATAGCCGCCGACGAGCACGACCACGCACAGGAGCCAACCGGGATTGCCAGCGACGAACATCGGCGCGATGGTAGTCACCAGCAGCAGCGAAATGATCCGCGGCTTGGTCAGCATCACCAGGTCGCGCAACAGAGTCGGTTCCGACCGATCCCGCACCGTGATGTCCATCTAGGTGGCCACGCCTTCGGGCGTCGCGTACTCACCACGGGACGGCGATTCGTACACGATGCGCTCGATATCAAAGCGCTGCCCGGTCGCGAGCGTTGTGAGGGCGACGACCGTGATCCAGAGCGCGGTGCCAATCGCCTGATGAATGGAGCGGAGCGATGCGGGGAGGTGCATCTCGACCATTGCGGCCGCGACTACGATCTGAAGTGCAACCAGGCTGAGCGCGGTCCACGCAGCGGTGCGTATCGGTCGCGGCTCCGCGCGCTTACGCACTCCGATGGCGACGCCGATGAGATGGCCTAATAGAAGAAGAGCGATAACGCGGTGCGAGGCGTGAATCACGAGCGGGGTGCCGGTCGCGCCTATCACCCTGCACCACGGAAATCCCTGACACGCGAGCGGAGCGCCCGCCGTATTTGCGGTCAGTGCTCCCAACACGAGCGCGACGAAAGTGAGGGCGGCCGCTGCTCTCCCGGCGCGAAGGGTCCGCTGCGAGCGCTCGCTCGTGGCGAGGGCTCCAAATCCACCAGCGCGAACAACTACGACGACAAGCACTGCAAGAAGCGACATTGCTATCGCCAGGTGTGTTACCACCACCCAGGGCTCGAGCGCCAGCTTCACAGTGACGGCGCCGAACAGCGCCGCCACGACGACGAGACCGATTGCGAGGAGCGACGGACGCAGCACGCCTCCTGGTCCGCCCACACCCGGCTCACCCCGCTTGTGCGACGCTGCAAAGAAGAGCGCTGCTATCGCGATCGACAATGCCGCCGCGCCGTAGCGGTGTGATATCTCGACGAGAAGGTTCGGTCCGTTGTGCGCCGGCGTGAACGAGCCGTAGCAGTCCGGCCAGTGATCGCCGCAGCCCATGCCCGAGCCCGTGATTCGCACGATCGCGCCGAAGACGACCTGCGCGAAACCCAGGAAGAGAGCGAGAAGCCCGAGTCCTCTCAGAGTGCGCACGTCAGGGCTGCGAAGTCGAGGGCTGGGCCGGCATCGGCATGGAGTGCTCCATCCCCGAGTGATCTATCGCCCTCATGTGGCGCTCGCGCGTCTCGATTCTCTGCCTCGTCGCAGCCAGAACAACGCCTAGCGCAAGCGCGGGAATGATCGCCCACACAAGCTCGCCGCGTGGGGACGCAGCCGGCACCAGCTCCGATTTATTGCCGCTTCGCGCCGCGAAAGTCGATCGCAATATCGCGAGCTCTGCGACCACGCACGCGACCGCCGCGATCCAGAAGATTGTCTCAGCCAGCGGCTGATTCATTTATGAGGGATTAGTGTGCAAGCAGCGCAGCGATGCTTTTCGCCGCGCAGATAAAGCTACTCGCGCACGGAGTGCCTTTGCACTACCGTATCCCGATGACGCAGCCGGATTTTGCGCGTGATTCTTCGCTGCCACGACGTCTCGGATTGTGGAGCGCCATAGCGGTTCTCGTCGGCTCG